>JAEUJO010000265.1 GCA_016794615.1 Pseudonocardia sp.
ACGTGCCCGCCGCCCTCCTGCGGACGGTACTGGCCGAACGCGGGCGAGCCGTTCGCGACCGTCGGCAGCAGCCGGGACCCCCGGCAGCCGATCCCGCACCCCAGCAGCCACTGGCGGATGTTGTCCTTTCCGCGCATCCACAGCGGGTACGGCGGCATGGACAGCGTGGCGTCCTCGGCGAGCAGCGCCGTCAGCGAGTCCAGGTCGTAGCGCTCGAACGCGTCGAGGTAGCGGCTCAGCAGCTCGCGCTGGCCGTCGTCCGACGGCTCGACGACGTCCGCCGCCGTCAGCCCGCTGGCGTCCATCGTGGCCCGCGCGCGCTGCAGCGCGCTGTTCACCGAGGCGACGCTCGACCCGAGAAGGGCCGCCACCTCGTCGGCCTTCCAGCGCAGCACCTCCCGAAGGATCAGCACGACCCGCTGGCGCGGCGGCAGGTGCTGTAGCGCGGCCATGAACGCGAGGCGGACCGACTCGCGCTGCACGGCCAGCTCGGCCGGGTCCGTCTCCGGGGCGAGCACCCGGCCGTCCGGCATCGGCTGCAGCCAGGCCGACTCGGGCAGCACGTCGCCCAACGGACCCTCGCCCGTGCCCTCTGCGCCGATCTCCATGGGGCGCGCCCGGCGGTTGCGGCCGTCCAGCATGTCGAGGCAGACATTCGTCGCGATCCGGTAGAGCCATGACCGCAGCGACGAGCGGCCCTCGAACCGGTCGTGGCTGCGCCAGGCCCGCACCATCGTCTCCTGCACGGCGTCTTCCGCCTCGAACGCCGACCCGAGCATGCGGTAGCTGTAGGCGACGAGCTCGCGCCGGTGCTGTTCGAGCTGCCGCCCGAGATCCTGCGGCGGCGCTGCGACCTCGGTCATCGCTGGCTCCCTCTCGCGCTCGTGCTGAACGGTCTCGGATGGTCACATGCTAGGAGCGGGCACCGACAAAAACCGGTTCGTCCGGTTCGAACGGCCGCCGTGGTGCGGTGCGCGGTCCGGTCGGCGATTCACGGCCTCACCCGCCCGCCATGGCGCCCACGACCAGCAGCGGCTCGGCCCCGGTCGCCACCTCGTCGGGCAGCGGGCCGTCCGGCGGCTCGTGCGAGAGGTCGCGCTCGCAGGCGAAGAACCGCACGAAAGCCCGCCTGCGCAGGGTGCCGTGCTCGCGGATCGTGCCGCGCAGCACCGGGTGGCGCAGCTCCAGCGCGTCGAGCACCGAGCGCTGGGTGACCGGACCGTCGACGGCCAGCACCACCTCCCCGTCCACACGACCGAGGACGCGCAGGTGGGCGGGCAGCACGACCCGTACGGAATGAGTGGTCACGGCAGCGTCTGCACCTCCACCGACAGCACTGCCGGCAGGTCGCGGACGATCGGCGCCCACGTGTCGCCCTCGTCCGGCGACACGTACACCTGCCCGCCGGTCGTGCCGAAGTAGATGCCGCACCGGTCGAGGGAGTCGACGGCCATCGCGTCGCGCAGGACGTTGACGTAGCAGTGCTCCTGCGGCAGGCCGCGGGTCAGCGGCTCCCACTCGTCGCCGCCGGTCCGGCTGCGGTACACGCGCAGCTTCCCGTCGAGCGGCACGTGCAGGTAGTCGCTCGTGATCGGGACGACGTAGACCGTGCCGGGCTCGTGGGCGTGCACGTCGATCACGAAGCCGAAGTCCGTCGGCAGATCGCCGCTGATCTCGCGCCACTGCTCGCCGCCGTCGTCGCTGCGCATGACGTCCCAGTGCTTCTGCATGAACAGGGTGTCCGGGCGCGTGGCGTGGGCGGCGATGTGGTGCACGCAGTGGCCGACCTCGGCGTCCTGGTCGGGGATGCCCTCGGACCGCAGGCCCCGGTTGATCGCCCGCCAGATCCTGCCGCCGTCGTCGGTGCGGAACGTGCCCGCGGCGGAGATCGCGACCGTCATGTGCGCCTCGTCGCGCGGGTCGAGCAGGATCGAGTGCAGGCACATCCCGCCGGCCCCGGGCTGCCAGGACGGACCGGTGCCGTGGCCGCGCAGCCCGGGGAGCTCCTGCCAGCTCCCGCCACCGTCGACCGAGCGGAAGAGCGCGGCGTCCTCCACCCCGGCGTAGATCGTGTCGGGGTCGTGCAGCGACGGCTCGAGGTGCCACACCCGGGTGAACGTCCAGGGGACCGAGGTGCCGTCGAAGAACTGGTGGGTTCCGGCGTCACCCTCGTAGCTGAACTCGTTGCCCACCGCGGTCCACGTCCGGCCGCCGTCGTCACTGCGCTGGATCAGCTGACCGAACCAGCCGCCGCTCTGCGAGGCGTAGAGCCGGTCGGGGTCGGTGGCCGAGCCTTTGAGGTGGTAGATCTCCCACCCCGCGAAATGCGGCCCGCTGATGTCCCAGTCCCGGCGCGCGCCGTCCGACGACAGCACGAACGCGCCCTTCCGCGTGCCCACGAGCACCCGCACACCACTCACAGCTCTCTCCTTCTCCCGGAGCGCACATGTGGCTCCCGGAAGGAACGACCGTCGACAGGTACAGATCTCATCGGTGCGAGACTCGTCGGTGTCTGGAGAGTCCCCTTCATACACCTGTGTCCGTTGCTCCGGCCAGGCGATGCGGACCGCGGCGCCGAGGGCCCGCGGCCGGGGCGGTACCGTCCCGCGGGCGCACGGGTAGTGCCGCCGAGGAAGGGGTTGAGATGGGCCTGCGAGCGTCGCGGGTCGTCCCGCCGTTGGTGGTCGCCGTCCTCGCGGCGGCCATGGCGCTGATCCCGGCGCTGCGCGACCACCGGTTCTACCTCACCGACGACAGCGCCGCGCAGTTCCTGCCCAGTTGGTACCACCTCGGCGAGCTGCTGCGCTCCGGGCAGTTCCCACAGCTCGACCCCACGCTGTGGGCCGGCGGCAACATCGCCGCGGAGGCGCTGTTCGGCATCTGGAACCCGGTGCTGCTGGCGACCATGGTCTTCGTCTCGCTCGTCCCGAACCTCATGGTCGCCTCCGTCGTCGTCAAGGCGTTCTTCCTGGTCCTGCTCGCGCTGGGGGTCTACGGTCTCGCGCGCGAGTACGACGTGCCGCCCGGGTTCGCCACCGTTGCCGCCGTCACGGTCCCGTTCGCCGGGGTGACGCTCTACTTCGACGCCGCATCCTGGGCGTCCGGGCTCACGGCCTTCGCGTTCGTGCCCTGGTTCTGGTGGACGCTGCGCCGCAGCGCCCGAGGCGAGCTCAGCCCGCTCGTCCCGTTCGTCGCCGGCTACCTCGCGGTGACCGCGGGCAACCCGTACGGCGCGCTCGGCTCGTGCCTGGCGGTGGTCGGTCTGGTCGTGGAGTTCGCCTGGAGTAGGCGGTGGGCGCCGGTGCGTCGCGCACTGCTGGGCGGGATCGCTGTCGGCCTCGTCGCGCCGCTGACCTACCTGCCGCTCGTGCTCACGCAGTCCGTCACGTACCGGAACGACTCGAAGATCGGCAACAGCGGGCTCATGGTGCCCGGGCTGGGCGACCTCCTCAACGCCTCCACGCCCAGCTTCGCCGCATGGGTGGACGCCTTCGAGCACCCGTACCTGACCGTCCCGGCGACCTACCTGGCGTGGTACGCGCTCCCGCTGCTGCCCTGGCTGCGCTACCGCGCGATCGTCGACGCGCTCGTGTCGCGGATGGCCGTCCCCGTGTACGCGGTGCTCGGCCTGGCCTTCTCGGTCGGCCCGTCCGAGGCCTGGATGTTCCGCTGGCCACTGCGAGTGGTGCCGCTGTTCGTGCTGCCGACGGCGATCCTGCTGGCGATCGCGCTCACGCAGGGCCTGGCGGGCGACCTCCGGCGACGCCGCGCGGTCGGGTCCCTGCTGCTGATCCTGGGCGGGGCCTACCTGGCCGAAGCGACCCGTCCGGATCTCGTGAAGGCCCACGCCGCCTCGGTGCTGCTCGTCGGCATCCTGACGGCGGCCACCGTGGCCGTCTGGCTGCGGTGGCCCACGCGCGGTGCCGCCCCCGCAGTGCTGGTCGCGGGGTGCGTGGCGGTGCTGACGTTCCAGGTCGCGGTGTTCCCGCGCAACACGAACCTCAACGACTACCGGTTCCCCACGAACGTCGCGACGACGAGCGCCGCGCTGGTGCCGCGATACCCGGGCACGATGCTCCAGGTCGCCAACAACGCTGCCGTGATGCACTCCGCGGACCCGGCCGCGCTGGCGTCCGAGATCATGTTCGGCAACATGCTCCAGGCCGTCGGCGTGCAGGCCGTGACGTCCTACTACGGCATGGGCTTCAAGGCGTACACCGACGCCCTGTGCATCGAGTTCAACGGTTCGGTCTGCCCGGACGCCCTTCGCCGGGCCTGGGCGCCCCCCGCGCCCGGCGCGCCGCCGCTGGCCGACCTGCTGCGGCTGGAGACGGTCGTGATCCAGAACGGCCTGCCCGGCGTGGCCGACGTCCCCGTGCCCGGCGGCTGGCGGGTCGCGGAGCGTACCGCCGCGGTGACGGTGCTGCGCCGCGTCGCCGCGCTGCCCCATCCGCAGGGCAGGCTGTCGGACGCGCCGGCGGGCACGGTGGTGGCCGACGACGTCGCGGCGCCGCGCAGCGAAGCCGTCCGCATCACCGGCGGTCCCGGCGGGACGCTGACCTTCGCCCGGCTGGCCTGGCCGGGCTACGTCGCCCGGATCGACGGCGGCTCCGTGCCGGTCCGCCAGGGCCCCGCCGGGCTGCTCACCGTGGACGTCCCGGCGGGCGCGCACCAGGTCGAGCTGGCCTGGTCGCCTCCGGCAGCCGTCCCGTCGGCGCTCGCCGCTCTGCTCGGGGCCGCGCTCGCCGTGGCGCACGCCATCGCGCGGGCCGTCCGCCGGCGTCGCCGCGGCCGCGCCGAGGTGGTGTCACCGACCGAACCCGGACCCGTCATTGCGGAGCCCGTCGCCTCCCGTTGAGCCCATCTCCACGTCTGGATCACCGCACTGGCCCGCGGTCGACCCACGATCGGGCGATGCCTTCTTTTCGCAAAACGCCTCGGGGTGACGACCCCGTGTGCCAGATTTCTCGGCGTGCCCAGTCGACCGACCTCGCCGTCCGCAACGGACCGGGGCCGGCACGCCCGGCGGCACACGGCAGCGCAGGAGGTAACGAGGCGCTCCTCACCACCGAGTCCGAGGGGCACAGGCCCCTTGCTCCGGTCTGCCGATCCGAAGTGGAGACCAGCACCATCCTCGCTGATCGCGTCATCGTCGATGCGTGCGGGAACAAGATCGTCGGGGGGACCAGCACTCATGTTCGGGCACCGGATCTGGCGACCCGCCGCGGTCGCCGTGATCATGAGCACGGCGGCCTTCCTGCCGCAGGGGGTCGCGGCTGCGGCAGCGCCCGACACCCCGCCCGGCACCGTCGGCACCGTCTCCTGCTCGGAGCTGTCGGTCCAGATCCGCAACGGCTCGCTCAGCTGCCGGCCGCTCCGCAACGACGGCGTCGACGGCGTGTTCATCGGCCCGGTGCCCCCCTCGGCGAGCCCCGCCGGGGAAGTGGCGACGGGGAGCGC
>JAEUJO010000264.1 GCA_016794615.1 Pseudonocardia sp.
CTCGTGATCGATCACCTCGACCGGGGTCTCCGCGGCCTGGGCCGGCGGCTCCTGGGCCAGGGCCCAGCGCAGATAGCTCTCCTCGGCGACCGGCAAGGTGACGAACAGCATGTCCTTGCCGATCACGTCGATGACCCCGGCCCGCTGCAGGGGCGTGTACAGGTCGTTCTTCACGCGAGCCAGGCCGAGGCGAGTGCCACTGTTGGCGAGCTCGCAGGCCAGCTCACGCAGGCCGTCGGCCGCGGTGATGTCGATCTCGGTGTTGGCCTCGACGTTGAGCACGAACCACCGGACGGGGGAGTCGGGATAGGCCTGGTTCTCCAGGTCGAGGAGCTTGTGCACCCGCTCGCGCAGGTCGCCGATGTTGGCGAAGAACAGCGGAGCGTCGTAGCGATAGAAGATGCAGCCCGGGATCGTCCGGGCGTCGGGGTAGTCGTCGACGTCGTGCATGCCGGGAATGCCGGGCACCCGGCCCAGGACACCCTCGTGCGGGCGAGCCAGGCGGAACAGCATTTCGAGGAAGCTGAGCGCGATGGCGAGGACCACACCTTGCATGATGCCGACGACGACGGTCCCGACCAGCGTGACGACCGCCAGCACGAACTCGCGGCGGCGGAAGAACCACAGCCGCCGGAACTCGGGGATCGACACGAGCTTGCCCGCCGCGTACAGGACCACCCCGCCCAGGGCCGCCCAGGGCAGCGGGGCCATGAGCGGACCGGCGAAGAAGAGGACGGCGACGACGCACAACCCGGCGGTGAGCGAGTAGATCTGGCTACCCGCGCGGCCGGTGATCGCCAGGGCCGTGCGTGACCCGGACGCGGAGACCGGGTAGCCGCTGAACAGGCCGACCGCGGTGTGTACACCCGCCATCGCGACGAGCTCGGCCTGCGGGTCGGGGCGGACGTCGGCCGCCGTCTCTCCCTCGTCGGGCGTGAGCGGGAAACCTCGGGCGATGAGCGTGACGTCGCTGTAGCCGACGATCGTGACGCCGAGGCCGGCGAGCAGGAGCATCTTGACCTCGTCGAACGTCACCGCAGGCAGGTGCGGGAGCGGCAGCCCCGACGGGATCTCGCCGACGATCGCCACGCCGTGCGACTCGAGGTTCAACACGACCGACGCCACGGTGGCCAACGTCACCGCGATGAGCGGGCCGGGCAGCGACGGGCTCAGCCATGCCAACAGGAGGATGATCGCCAGCGTGCTCGCGGCGATGGTGAGCGGAAGCCAGTCGGTGTGTATCGCGACACCCAGGTAGCCGCGTATCTCCTGGACGAGCGAACCGCCTTCGTAGGAGGTCCCGGTCACCTTGCCGAGCTGGCTGATGACCATCAACACCGCGCTGCCGGCCAGGTAGCCGGTGAGCAGCGGGGTCGACAGCAGCTCGGCGATGATCCCCGCCCGCAGCAGCCGGGCGAGCAGGCACCAGCCCGCGACGATGAGTGCGAGGGTGGAGCTCAGGGCGAGCGCGCGGTCGGGGTTGTTCGCGGCCAGGGGAGCGATCGCCACCGCGGTCATGAGGGCGACGGTCGACTCCGGGCCCGAGGAAAGAATGCGCGAGCTGCCCAGGACGGCGTAGGCGGCGATCGCCGCGACGGCCGTCCAGAGGCTCGCCACCGGTGGCACGCCGATGATCGCCGAGTAGGCCATCACCTGCGGGATGAGGTACGCCGCCACGGCCACTCCCGCGAGGCCGTCCCGGCGGAGCCACCGCACCTGGAAGCTACCGGTCAGGTGGTTCAGACCGGGCGTGAGGGTGCGAAGTACCGACCGCAGCGAACGGTCGGGTTTCGCGTCGAACTCGTAGTCCAGGGCGGGGCGTGGGCGCAGATGCGGGGGGATGGGGGCACCGACCCGCTTCTCGGCGCGCACCAGTTCCCGAAGGTCGCGTCGCTTTTTCCCCATCGTGCGAGTCCTTTGATGTGTCACATCAGCCGCCGCACCGGCGTTCACCGGGCGTTCGCCGGCCATTCGCCGGGTGTTCGGGTCGGACCGTACCAACCAGCGGTGGCCGTCGGGCCCCCAGAACCGCTACGGCCGTTGGGCTGCGGTCGTCGGCTGCGCGCTCGCACCCCGTCGGTCCGGCCGCCGAGGACGGGTCGGCGTCTGCTCCACAGGTGGTCAAGCACCGGATCGGGACGATCTGGGCACGGTGGGAGAAGGTCCGGCACCCGACGTGGTTGCCGACCATTGTGAGGGATACGACACGGAAGGTTGCTCGTGAACCCCCCGTCCGCCACGCGGCGGCGCAGGTCCGCGAGCAACTGCCGCCGCGGCACCGGCCTCCGGTTCGCCGGAGCGGACCCGGCGCGGCCCGCCGGGCCGGATTCGCGGCGCGAGGTGAACGTCAGCGCCCTTGTCGGCGGTGCGCTGGGCCCTGACGTTCATCTCAGCGCGGAACGGCCGTTGAGGTGACCGGTCGTCGACAAGGACGTCCTGCAGGACCCCCGCCCCACGGCCCGAGGAGGACATCGTCACCTCGTCGTGCCGTGTACGGATGGGCGATGAGATCCGCCGAATGCGAGCCCGCTGGTTTTGCTGTCTGCCCCGTTCGTCCCCTGTGAAGAAAGTGCCGGACACCGGCCCGGAATCAGCTCCACCGGCGTGTCCGATTGGGCCGGTCCGAACGGTTTGAGAAGGCGATCCCGGCGCGAGCCGCCCCGCATTGACCAGGCTTTCGGCGGCTGGGTGATGATGGCGCCGTGAACCATCCGCTCGGGTTGTCGTTGGTCGACGGTTGGCTCCCCGCCACGTTCCAGGTGCTGGTGGTCGGAGTGCTGCTGGTGGTGATCGGGCGGCGGACCGGCGCGTTCTGGGCGCGGCGGTTCCCGGTGTGCCTGGCGGTCGGGGTCGTCGTGGCTGTCGGGTCGCTGCTGGCGTTCGACGACAGCGGTATGGCCTCTGAGCATGCTCCGGCCCTGCTCTGGGCCTGGGTGGGGGTGACCGCCGCTGCGGCCGCGCTCGCCGTGCTCGGGTGGGGTGCGGTGCGCTGGTGGCGTCGGGTGTTGTCGGTGGCCGCGGTTCCGCTGTGCGTGCTGTGCGTGGGGCTGGTGGTCAACGAGTGGGTCGGCTACGTCCCCTCGGTGGACGAGGCGGTGGCGCAGGTGAGCGCGGCTGCGGTGCCGCATCAGGTGGGCGCCGGGGTGCTGCCGGAGCTGCGCAACACGGTCGCGCCGACCGACGACGGGCGCGTGGTCGAGGTGACGATCCCGGACACCGTGAGCGGGTTCCGCCACCGTACCGAGTACGTGTACCTGCCGCCGGCGTGGTTCGCCGGCCCGACCCCGCCCGCGCTCCCGGCGCTGATCATGATCGGCGGCGAGTTCAACACCCCCGTCGACTGGCTGCGCATCGGTGGCGCCCAGGCCACGGTGGACGCCTACGCCCACGCGCACGGCGGGGTCGCACCGATCCTGGTGTTCGTCGACGCCGGCGGCGCCTTCGCGACGGACACCGAGTGCGTCGACGGCCCGCGCGGCCGGTCCGCCTCGCACCTGGTCGACGACGTCCGTCCGTATGTCGTCGACCGGTTCGGCGCCTCGGCCGACCCCCGGCAGTGGGGGGTGGCCGGGTTCTCGATGGGGGGTACGTGCGCGCTCGACCTGGCCGTGATGCATCCGGAGCTGTTCGACACCTTCGAGGACATCGCCGGCGATGCTGGCCCGGAGGTGGGCAGCAAGGCGGAGACGATCGCCCGGCTCTACGGGGGCGACGCGGCGGCGTGGGCACGTTTCGATCCGGTCACCGTGCTCGATGGCCATGCACGCTATGCCGATACCGCCGGATGGTTCGAGAACAACAGCGCGGCCGATGCCGACGTGTCCTCGACGCCGGGGTCGGTGGTGCACGGGGTGCCGGGCGGCGTCACCGGAAGCCCGGCCCGTCAGGCACGCCAGCTCTGCGCGTTGGCCGGCGTCGACGGGATCACCTGCAGTACCCAGACCCGGCCGGGGAGCCACACGTGGAAGTTCGCTGCCGTCGCGTTCACCGACGCGCTGCCCTGGCTGGCCGATCGGGTCCTGCACCCGGGCGCGTACCAGCCGCCTCCCCCGTCGGTCGACCGCCCCGCCCCACCTCATGCGGGCAGGGCGCACACCGCGCATGCCCGCAGCGTCCCGGTACGCGCGGCCGCCCTTCGCGCAGTTCCACCGGCGCCTGCTGCACGCCATGCCGGACCGGTCGTCCGCCCCACGTAGTCGATGATGCTTCCGCGCTCGTCGCAGGTGCTCCTCGCCCGCCGGGTCGCGGGGTTTCGGCGTCGGCCCACGAGGGTCCAGCACGAACGGGTCTTCCGGGCCTAGACTCGCCGCAGCGATGCAGAACCGGGAAGTCGGTGCGAGCCCGACACGGTCCTCGCCACTGTGACCAGGGAGCTCACCCGAACTCGCCACTGGACCGCACGGTCCGGGAAGGCCGGGAACGAGCGCCTGACCTGGGAGTCAGGAGACCGCCTGCATCCGTCCCACCGTGCTGATCCACGAGAGATGGAGTGCCGCTCATGAACGACCGCACGTCCCTGACCGACCGCCTCGACGCAGGCCCGGTGATCTGCGCCGAGGGCTTCCTGTTCGAGCTCGAGCGGCGCGGTTACCTCACCGCCGGTGAGTTCGTCCCCGAGGTCGCGCTGGAGTACCCCGAGGCGCTGCGCGCGCTGCACGTGGACTTCCAGCGTGCGGGCTCCGACATCGTCGAGGCGTTCACCTACAACGGGCACCGCGAGAAGATGCGGGTCATCGGCAAGGAAGACCTGCTCGAACCGCTGAACCGGGCGGCACTGCGGATCGCCCGTGAGGTCGCCGATGCGCACCCGGGCAACCTGATGGCCGGCAACATCTCGAACAGCAACATCTGGGACCCCGCCGATCCGCAGCGTCAGGACGAGGTCCGGGACATGTTCCGGGAGATGGTCGGCTGGGCCGTCGACGGCGGTGCCGATCTCATCATCGGGGAGACCTTCTACTACGCCGGCGAGGCGCTGGCCGCCCTCGAGGTCGCCGCGTCGAGCGGGCTGCCCGTGGTGCTCACCATCGCCCCGATGGCGCAGAACGAGATGGCCGACGGCGTGGGGATCGTGGAGACCTGCCAACGGTTGGAGCAGGGCGGCGCGGACGTCGTCGGCATGAACTGCTTCCGCGGACCGCAGACGATGCTGCCGTGGCTGCGCGAGATCCGAGCCGCCGTGTCCTGCCACGTCGGTGCGCTCCCGATCCCGTACCGGACGACCGAGGCCGAGCCGACGTTCTTCAACCTCAGCGATCCCAGGGCGAGCGTGCCCTCCCCGCACGGACGTACGTTCCCGACCGCGCTGGACCCGCTGTACGCGAACCGCTACGAGATCGGCGCGTTCGCCCGCGAGGCGGCCGAGACCGGGATCAACTACCTCGGCGTGTGCTGTGGCGCGTCGCCGATGCTGATCCGCCAGGTCGCCGAGGCCGTCGGGCGCACCACCGAGGCCGGCCGGTTCTCCGAGAAGATGCAGAACCACTTCATGTACGGCACCAACGAGCGGCTGCCCGACCACATCGTGGCACTCGGCGACCGGGCCTGACCCGCCGCGACCCGGCCCGGCCCGGGCGACGACGTGGTGCTCGTGCCGGCGGAGCGCGGCCGCCGCGTCGGGCCCGCCGACTCGCCGCTCACCATGCGATGCGTACGCGGACCGTGAGATCATGCAGCGGCACGCAGCGCCGGTGGTGGGGTGGGAAGCCCATGGTCGAATCGGGTGCGCCGGTACCGCCCGTCGACGGCGACCTGGGGGACACGCTGCTGGCGGCCAAGCTCCGGCCGCCTCTTCCACGTCCGGGATGGGTGCCACGTCCTCGGCTGCTCGAGCGCCTGCGCGCGGCCACTGCGCGCGAGCTGCTCCTGGTCTGCGCACCCGCCGGCTTCGGCAAGTCCAGCCTGCTCGCCGAATGGGTCCGTGCGGAGCGACGACCCGTGGCGTGGCTGTCGTTGGACGAGGGCGACAACGACCCCGTGCGGTTCTGGCGACACGTCGTCGCGGGACTGGACGGCGTGGTACCCGGCCTGGCCGAGCGGACCCTCCCGCTGATCGGCCGGCCGGGCGGCCTGGACGCCGCGGTGACCACGCTGGCCAACTCCTTCGCCGACGGACCCGACGGAGTCGTGCTCGTCCTGGACGACTACCACCTGGTCGCCGCCGCGCCGGTGCACCGGACGATGCAGCTGCTGGTCGAGCACCTGCCGCAGGCGCTGCATCTGGTCGTGGCCGGTCGCAGTGACCCACCGCTGCCGCTCGCCCGACTGCGAGCGCGGGGACAGCTGGTCGAGGTGCGGGCCGCGGAGCTCCGGTTGCGGCCGGCCGAGGTGGCCGCGCTGCTGCGGGTCGCGGTGCGGCCGGAGCTGCCGGACGAGGTCGTCACGGCTCTGGCGGAGCGGACCGAGGGCTGGGCCGTGGGCGTGCAGCTGGCCGCCCTGTCGCTGCAGGGGTGTGACGACGTCGCCGGGTTCGTCACGGAGTTCTCCGGTAGCCACCGGTTCGTGCTGGACTACCTGACCGAGGAGGTGCTGGACCGCCAACCGCCGCACCTGCAGCGGTTCCTGCTGGAGACCTCACTCCTGGAGCGGCTGTCCGGGTCGCTGTGCGACGCCGTCACCGGGCGCAGCGACAGCCAACAGCTGCTGGAGGCGATCGAGGCGGCGAACCTGTTCCTCCTGCCGTTGGATGAGACCCGCCGCTGGTGGCGCTACCACCAGCTGTTCGCGGACCTGCTGCGGGTGCGCCTGCGGCAGCGCCACCCGACGCGGGTGCCCGCGTTGCACGCGGCTGCCGCCGACTGGCACGAGCGGCACGGTCCGGCCGACGACGCGATCCGGCACGCGCTGGCCGCGGGCGACGCGGAGCGGGCCGCCGGCCTCGTCGAGGCGCACATGGAGGAGCACGTCCTGCAGCTGGGCGAGGGCGACACGCTGGCCGGCTGGCTCGCAGCGCTCCCACCCGACGTGGTCGACCGGCGGCCCCGGCTGATCCTCGGACAGGCCGTCGTCGCCCTGGTCAACGGGCAGGTCGGCGAGGTCGAGCCGCTGCTGCACCGGGTCGAACGGGCCGCCGGGCACCTGCCGGTCGCCGAGGCGGCGGTCGACCGCAGGTACAGCCTCACGACCAACGTGCCCGCTGCGGTCGCCATCGCCCGATCCGACGTGGCTCGGCAGCGCGGTGACACCGAGAGCGAAGGCGTGTTCGCGCGGACGGCGCTCGGGTTGGTCAGGCCGGAGGAGGAGCTGCTCGAGGAACTCGCCCGCTATCACGCGGCCGTCGCCGACTGGCACGCCGGGCGGCTGATCCCGGCCGAGCGCGCGCTGACCGCACTGAGCGGCGGGTCATCGCCGGTCGGCAGGCGGCACACGATCCTGCGCGCGGGCTACCACCTGGGTGCCGTCCAGCAGGCCCAGGGCCGGCTGGGTGCGGCGGAGCGCACCTATCGGCGCGCCCTGGCGGCCGACGGGTCGCGACCGGCCGCCGGGATGGCGCACGTCGGCCTGGCCGAGGTGGCCTACCAGCGCGACGACATCGCCACGGCCCTCGAACACGCGACCGCGGGAATCGAGCGGTGCCGTCGGCTGTCCTACGTCCCGCCCCTGGTCTCCGGCCTGTGCGTGCTGGCCCGGACCCGGTGGGCGCAGGGCGACCGGTCCGGTTCGACCGCGGCCCTCGACGAGGCCGAGGAGCTCCTGGGCCCGGCGTCGGATCTGCACGTCCCGGTCGCGGTGGTGCGGGCCCGCCTGGCGCTGGCCGCCGGGGACATCGCCGGCGCCGCGCGCTGGGTCCGCGCCCGCGGGCTCGCCGTCGACGACCCCGCGGACTACCGCCGCGAGCAGGAGTACCTGGTGCTGGCCCGGGTGCTGCTCGCCGGGCGGCACCACCGGCAGGCGCTCGCGCTCCTCGAGCGGTGGGAGGCCCTGGCCGTCGAGCAGGAACGGCCGGCCGGCGTCCTCGTGCTGCGGGTCCTCGCGGCGACGGCCCACGCGAAGGTCGGTGACGAGGCCACAGCCCGCCGCCTGCTGGCCGGGGCGCTCGGCCGCGCCGCGCCGGAAGGCCACGCGCGGATGTTCGTCGACGAGGGCGCCCCGGTGGCCGCGCTGCTGCGGGAGCTGCTGGTCGGGCGCCGCCTCGAGGAGCTGACGGCGGACGGTCTGCGGGTCCCGCGCACCTACCTCGACCGCCTCGTGGCGGCGTTCGCGCGCGCCGGCACCCCGATCCTGCCGGCGGCCCGGCGCGGGGGTGCGGCCGTACCGGGGCTGGTCGAACCGCTGAGCGCCCGCGAGCAGGAGGTCCTCGCGCTGCTGGCCGCCGGGCGCCGCAACCAGGAGATCGCCACCGAGCTGGTGATCACCGTGGACACGGTGAAGCGGCACGTCAGCCACCTGTTCGGCAAGCTCGGCGTGACCAGCCGCACGCAGGCGGCCGCCCGGGCGCACCAGCTCGGCCTGCTGGGCTGAGGCCTTCCGGGTCTCCCCGCGCCGGCCTCCCACCCCCGTTCCCACCTTGGCGGGATGTCCGCGCCGGCACGAGTTCCTAACGTTCCGTGGCGGAAGGACCTGCGGAGAAGGAGACCACCATGCACGTCCTGCTCGCCGGCGCGACCGGTGTCGTCGGCCGTCGGATCGTCGCGCTGCTCGTCGCGGACGGGCACCGGGTGACCGGCCTGACCCGCAGCCCGGGCCGCGCCGCCGCGGTGCGCGCGCTGGGCGCCCAGCCGGTCGTCGTCGACGTCGTCGAGGGGCCGGCGTTGACGGCGGCCGTCCGGGCGGCGGCGCCCGACGCCGTCATGCACCAGCTCACGGACCTGACCGGCGCGGACCTCGCGGCCAACGCCCGTCTCCGGGTGGTCGGCACCCGCAACCTGGTCGACGCCGCGCGTGCGGCCGGGGTGCGCCGGATGGTCGCGCAGAGCGTCGCCTTCGCCTACGTCGACGGGCCGGGGCCGGCCACCGAGGACACACCTCTGGATCCCGCGCGGGCCGGCGTCCGCGAGCTCGAGACGGCCGTCGCCGAGATGCCGGAGTGGGTGGTCCTGCGCTACGGCCTGTTCTACGGGCCCGGCACCTGGTTCGCCCCCGACGGGCGGGTGGCCGACCAGGCGCGCGCCGGCGAGCTGGTGGCCGACGAGAGCGTCACCAGCTTCGTCCACGTCGACGACGCAGCCGCGGCCGCGGTCGCGGCCCTGCACTGGGGGACCGGGACCGTCAACGTCTGCGACGACCGGCCCGCCCGCGGTCAGGAGTGGGTTCCCGTGTTCTGCGCGGCGGTCGGCGCACCCGCACCGGCCGTGGCCGGCACGCGCGAGGGCGGCGCCCGCGGGGCCGACAACCGCCGCGCCCGCCGGCTCGGCTGGAGCCCGGCGTACCCGTCGTGGCGCGCCGGCTTCGCGGCCTTCACCACGTCGCCGACCGGAGACGGGCGGTGAACACGCCCGGGGACCCTGCCAACCGCGTGTTCCTCGCCGGTGACGCCGCGCACTGCCACTCGACCGCGGGCGGACAGGGCATGACCACCGGCATCCAGGACGCCGCCACCACCGGCTTCCCCGCATGCGCCGCTGCCCACCTCGCCCGCCGGTACTCGCGGTCGGCAGGTGTGCCGACGGCGCGAAGGGCGGACGTGCGGCCGTGACCGGTACCGAGCCGATGCTCTACGAGATCCGGGTCGGCGGCCTCCTCGACGACTGCTGGTCGTCGTGGTTCGACGGGTTCACCGTCACCGGCGGGGACGCCGAGAGCGTCCTCCGCGGCCCGGTCGTCGACCAGGCCGCACTGCACGGCGTGCTCGCCCGGATCCGCGACCTGGGCCTGCCCCTGGTCTCGGTGCGGATCATCGCCCGCCGAACCGACCTGGTCGCACGCATCGACATCGACGAAAGAGAGGACCTGTCGTGAAGAACCCGATCGATCCCGCCCGGCTGAACGCCGCTCTCGCGAACGTCCACCGCGCCGGGGTGCCGGGAGTGGTCGCCGAGGTGCGTGACGGCGACCGGACCTGGCGGGGCACCGCCGGGGTGGCCGACGTCACCACCGGGCAGCCCGTCACGGACGACATGCGCCACCGCGTCGGCAGCATCACGAAGTCGTTCACCGCTGCCGCGGTGCTGCAGCAGGTCGAGTGCGGCCGGATCGGGCTGGAGTCGCCGATCGGCCGCTACCTGCCGCGGCTCGTGCCGGGCGGTCGTGGCGATGCGATCACCGTCCGGATGTTGCTCAACCACACCAGTGGCCTCGCCGAGTACCTCCCGTACGCCTACCCGTCGCTCACGGCGTTCCCCCGCCTGGCGGACACGAGTCCCGACAGCCTGGACGACAACCGGTTCGCGCGGTTCCACCCGACCGAGCTGATCGAGATGGGGGTCCGCGCGCCTGCTGTCCGCGCGCCGGGCGGCCTTCCCGGGGTGTACTCCAACACCAACTACCTGCTCCTCTGCCGGCTCCTGCAGCACGTGACCGGCACCACGGCGGAGCACTGCATCACCCGCGACGTCATCCGGCGCGCCGGGCTGCGGGACACCGAGCTCCCGAGCGGACCGCAGATCGACGGGCCGCACCCGCAGATCTACGAGTCGTGGTTCGGCATGATCGATCCGCCACGCGACTACACCGTCTACGACATGTCCTGGGTGGGTCCGGCGGCGTCACTGATATCGACCGTTGCGGATCTCAACCGCTTCTTCGG
>JAEUJO010000109.1 GCA_016794615.1 Pseudonocardia sp.
CCCGCGCCGGAGTCGACCGCCCGTGCCACCCGGTCCACGGCCGCCGCAAGCGCCCCACTCACGTCCGCGGGCGGCCCGGCCGTCACCCCGTCGAAGGCGACCAGCGCACCGGCGGCGTTGACCAGCACCGCGTCCCGCACCGGACCGCGTTCGCCGGCGAGCACCCGCCGGAACACCGCGGCGTTGACGGCGGCGTCCCCGCCGCGCAGATCCTCCCGCGTCGCCGGGGTCACGCCGAGCGCCGCAGGATCGACGACCTCGCGGCGCACCTCCCCGCCGCCGACCACCCACACGGTGTTCGTGGTGGTCGTGGTCAGCTCGTCGAGCCCGTCGTCCCCGCGCACCACCAGCGCGGACCCGCCGCGACCCGCGAGCACCTCGGCCAGTACCGGCGCCAGCCGTGCGTCGGCGCACCCGACCAGTGCGGCGGGCGGCTGGGCGGGGTTGGTCAGCGGCCCCAGCACGTTCATGGCCGTGGGCACGCCCAGCTCGCGGCGCACCGGACCCGCGTACCGCATGGCAGGGTGGAACACCGGCGCGAAGCAGAACCCGATGCCGACCTGCTCGACGGAGGTGGCCACGGCGTCGGGGGGCAGGTCGATGGCGACGCCGAGCGCCTCCAGCACGTCCGCCGCCCCGCTCGCCGACGACGCGGCCCGGTTGCCGTGCTTGACGACGGGCACGCCCGCCGCCGCGACGACGACGGCGGCCATCGTCGAGATGTTGACCGTGCGGGCCTGGTCGCCCCCGGTGCCGACGACGTCCACCGCCGGGCCGGTCACCGTGACCCGGCGCGCATGCCGCAGCATCGCCGCCGCCAGGCCGGCGACCTCGTCCGCGGCCTCGCCCTTGGCCCGCAGCGCGACGAGGAACCCGGCCAGTTGAGCGGCGGTCGCCTCACCCGACAGCACCCGGTCCATCACCCAGGCCGTGTCGTCGGCCGCGAGGTCGGTGCCCGCGAGCAGCATGCCGAGCAGGCCCGGCCAGGTCTGCCCGCCCCGGCGGTCGTCGGAGGTGTCGGCCACGGCGTCAGCCGCGGTCGACAGCGGGGGTGCCGCCTGCGTCGATGCCGTCCGCGTCCTCGGCCTGCGCGCGGCGCAGCACGTCCGCGACGGTCTCGGCGGCCGTCAGCGGGTCCAGCGGGTGCACCAGCACCGCGTCGGCCTGCGACCAGGTCGCCAGCCAGCGGTCGTCGCGACGACGGACGGTGACGATGATCGGCGGACAGTCGTCGATCTCGTTCTTCAGCTGCCGGGACAGGCCCATTCCGCCCGTCGGCTGTGCCTCCCCGTCGAGGATGGCGAGGTCGATCCGGCCGGCGTCCGCTGCCGCGAGGACCTCGGCGATGCCCGCAACCTCGAGGAACCGGACCCTGCCGACGTCGGGTGCCGGCCGCCGACCGACGGCTGTGATGATGGCCTCCCGGACCTCCGGGCGGTGGCTGAACACCAGGACGGTCGACGTGGTCTGCGCGACGGGGGTACCCACGACCGGGAATGCTAGCGCTTGTCGACTTCCACCCCGCGGGAACCGTGATCGAGCCGCAGCCATCCCGACAGGCTGTAGAAGATGACGGGGGTAATAATACCTCCGTGACGACAGCGGCTCCCACCATCAGCGCGCGGATCCACTCGCTGAACCGCCCGAACATCGTCAGCATCGGCACCATCGTCTGGCTGTCGAGTGAGCTGATGTTCTTCGCCGGCCTGTTCGCGGTGTACTTCACGGTGCGCGCCCAGAACGTCGGGCCGTGGCCACCGCCGCCGACCGAGCTGGACATCCCCTACGCCCTGGTCGTGACGATCGTCCTCGTGGCGTCGTCGTTCACCTGCCAGCTCGGCGTGTTCGCGGCCGAGCGGGGTGACGTCTTCGGCCTGCGCCGCTGGTACCTGGTGACGCTGGCGATGGGCACGTTCTTCGTGCTCGGGCAGGCCAACGAGTACCGCAACCTGGTCGAAGAGGGGACGACGATCCCCTCCGGCGTCTACGGCACGGTGTTCTACCTGGCCACCGGCTTCCACGGGCTGCACGTCATCGGGGGCCTCTTCGCGTTCATCTTCCTGCTGATCCGCACCAAGCTCAGCAAGTTCACCCCTGCCCAGGCCACCGCCGCGATCGTCGTGTCGTACTACTGGCACTTCGTCGACGTCGTGTGGATCGTGTTGTTCTCCGTCATCTACTTCATCCGATGACGCCCGCAAACCCACAGCCCACGACCGCCAGGACGGGGAAGGCGCGCCGATGACCACCACACCCGAACCGCCGCCCGAACCCGAGATCGGCCCCGTGCGTCGCCGCGGCGGCCGGAGCAGGCTGCACCGGCGCATCGCGGGCGCCCTGGCCATCGGCCTGGGCCTGCTGACCACCGCCGGTCTCTACACCGCCGCCACCGCGGACGTGAACAGGGCACAGGCGCAGGCGGCGGACGCCGCGCTGCTGCAGCGCGGGCAGGAGCTCTACAACGAGAGCTCCTGCATCAGCTGCCACGGTTCCAACCTGCAGGGCGTCCAGGACCGCGGCCCGAGCCTGATCGGTGTCGGCGACGCCGCCGTGTACTTCCAGGTCTCCAGCGGTCGGATGCCGCTGGCGCGCCAGGAGGCGCAGGCCATGCGCAAGCCGCCGCTGCCGATCTTCGACCCGGACACCGCGGAGGGCCAGGCCAACCTGGACGCCCTCGGTGCCTTCGTCCAGGCCAACGGCGGCGGCCCGACCCGGCCGGCGGCCAGTGGCGAGGCGCTGCGGGGCGACGACCCGGCACGCGGTGGCGAGCTGTTCCGCCTCAACTGTGCCTCGTGCCATAACTTCACCGGCCGCGGCGGCGCGCTGTCGTCCGGCAAGTACGCCCCGCACCTGGAGCAGGCCACCGAGACGCAGATCTACACGGCGATGCTGACCGGCCCGCAGAACATGCCCAAGTTCTCCGACCGGCAGCTCACGCCGCAGGAGAAGGAAGACATCATCGCGTACGTCAAGTCGGTCTCGGGGCAGGACAACAGCGTCGGCGGCTACGCCGCGGGCGGCATCGGCCCGACAGCCGAGGGCGTCGTCGCCTTCGTCGTCGCCCTGACGGCGATCGTCGGAATCGCGATCTGGCTGGGAGCGAAGGCATGAGCACCACCCGATCCGACGGCGGACCCGGCACCGGACGGCACAGCAGCGGCGCCCGGGCGCCGCACCCGGCCGAGACCCCGAACCCGGCGCAGGTCACCGAGGCCGACCTCGATGCCATGTCGCAGGAGCAGTTGGCGCGCCTCGCGGCGAACCTCGACGACGTCGAGGTCGTGCACAACGCGAACCCGTGGCCGATCCCGGGCACCCGGGCGGAGAAGCGCGCCGCGCGATCCGTCGCGCTGTGGTTCCTGATCTCGGCGGTGTGCGGCCTGGCGTTCCTGGTGGCGTTCCTGGCCTGGCCGCACGAGTACCGGGCTCCGGGTGACCCCGGCTACGTGATGTACGCCCTCTACACGCCGGTGATCGGCACCACGCTCGGCCTCGGCATCCTCGCGCTGGGCGTCGCGGTGATCCAGTACGTGAAGAAGTTCTTCCCGGAGGAGGTCTCGATCCAGCAGCGCCACGGCGGGCCGTCGGACGAGGTCGCCCGCCGCACGGTCATCGCGCAGCTCCAGCAGGCCGGCAAGGACACCGGCATCGGCCGCCGAGGGATGATCCTCGGCACCGCCGGACTGGCCACCGGCGTCTTCGCCGTCGGGCTCGGCGTCGCCGCGGTCGCCCCGCTGGTGCGCAACCCGTGGAAGGGCGGGCCGGACGCCGCTCTATGGCACTCCGGCTGGCGGCCGGTGAACGGAGAGACGGTGTACCTGCGCTACGACACCGGTGACCCGTCGGAGATCGTGCTGGTCCGACCCGAGGACCAGGAGCCGGGCTCGATGATGACCGTGTTCCCGTTCCGGGAGTCCGAGCGTGGGAACGAGGAGGCCCTGCTGAACGCCCTCCGCCGGTCGGACAACCCGACCATGCTGATCCGGTTCCGGCCCGGCACCGTGTTCGTGCCGGCACCGGGGCACGAAGGCCTCAACTACGGCGACTACGTCGCCTACTCGAAGGTCTGCACGCACCTGGGCTGCCCGGCGTCGCTGTTCGAGTCGCAGACCAACCGCATCCTGTGCCCGTGCCACCAGTCGCAGTTCGTCGCGACCGAGCACGCCCGGCCGGTCTTCGGTCCCGCCGCCAGGCCGTTGCCGCAGCTTCCCATTACCGTGAACGACGCGGGTTACCTCGTCGCCACCGGCGACTTCGACGGGCCCGTCGGTCCGGCGTTCTGGGAGATGGGGAAGATATGAGCGCGATCACGACTCCGGCCGCCCGTGGCGGCAGCGGTCCGGTCGGCACGGCTCTCGACGAGCTGGACCAGCGCTTCCATCCCGCGGCCGGCCTGCGCAAGCAGTTCAACAAGGTCTTCCCGACGCACTGGTCGTTCATGCTCGGCGAGGTCGCGCTCTACAGCTTCATCGTCCTGCTGATCTCCGGCATCTACCTGGGGTTGTTCTTCGACCCGTCGATGACCGAGGTCGTCTACGACGGGCCGTTCGACAACCTGCGCGGCGTGCACATGTCCCGCGCGTACGAGAGCGCTCTGGAGATCTCCTTCCAGGTCCGCGGTGGGCTGTTCGTCCGCCAGGTGCACCACTGGGCGGCACTGCTGTTCGTCGCGGCGATGTTCGCCCACATGTTCCGCACGTTCTTCACCGGCGCGTTCCGCAAGCCGCGTGAGACGAACTGGGTGGTCGGCGTCCTGCTGCTCTTCGTCGCCACCTTCGAGGGCTTCTCCGGCTACTCGCTGCCGGACGACCTGCTGTCGGGTGTCGGCCTGCGCATCGCATCGGGCATCACGCTGACGGTGCCGGTCATCGGGACGTGGGCGCACTGGGCGGTGTTCGGCGGCGAGTTCCCGGGCACCGAGATCATCCCGCGGCTCTACATCGTCCACGTGCTGCTCCTGCCCGGCGCCCTGCTCGCGCTGATCGGCTTGCACGTCGGGCTCGTGTGGTATCAGAAGCACACGCAGTTCCCCGGCCCCGGCCGGACCGAGAAGAACGTCGTCGGCGTGCGGATCCTGCCGGCCTTCGCGGCCAAGGGTGGCGCCTTCTTCGCCGTCTGCGCCGGTGTCATGGCGATGATGGGCGGGATCTTCCAGATCAACCCGATCTGGAACCTCGGCCCGTACAACCCGTCGCAGATCTCCTCCGGGTCGCAGCCCGACTTCTACATGTGGTTCAGCGAGGGCATGGCCCGCATGTTCCCGGCCTGGGAGATCGTCCTCGGGAACTACCGCATCCCCGCGGCGTTCTGGCCGACGGCCGTGTTCCTGCCGCTGCCGTTCATCGTCGCCGGGATCTACCCGGCGATCGAGCGGAAGATGACGGGCGACAACGCGCTGCACAACCTGCTGCAGCGTCCGCGGGACGTCCCGGTGCGGACCTCGCTCGGGGTCATGGCGATCACGTTCTACCTCTGGCTGTGCCTGAGTGCGATCAACGACTGGATCGCGTTCTTCTTCGACATCTCGCTGAACGCCACCACCTGGGCGGGTCGGCTCGGGCTGCTCATCCTCCCGCCGATCGCGTACTGGGTGACCTACCGGTGGTGCCTGGGCCTGCAGAGATCGGACCGCGCGGTGCTCGAGCACGGCATCGAGACCGGAATCGTCCGGCGCCTGCCGCACGGCGAGTTCATCGAGATCCACCAGCCGCTGGGCGGCGTGGACCACCACGGGCACGCCATCCCGCTGGAGTACCAGGGTGCCTCGGTGCCGAAGCGGATGAACCAGCTCGGGTCCGCGGGCGCCCCGGTGCCAGGCTCGCTGATCAAGCCGGACCCGCCGTCCGAGACCGCTGCGCTGGAGCGGGCCCGCCGGGAGATCGCCGAGGCCGAGTCGCGGGAGAACGGCGGGTTCCCGGCCGGTGAGCACCGACCGAGCGAGAGCGCCGCGCTGGCCGGGCGGCCGAGCGACCTGGAGGAGTGAGACAAGAACGTCCCGACGAGGGCCCCGCCGGATTCCGGCGGGGCCCTCGTCGTCCGGGTGGGTGACCGTGGTGCCCCGGGTCACACCCGGGGAGCAGGCCTGGTACGGTTCTCCACGTGCGCGCAACGAGCCTTCTCCTCGTAGCCTCGCGCGTCGGCTGAGCCAGATCTCCGACGCGCCGGGCGGTCCTTGACCGCGTATCTCATTCCCCGAGATCTGGCTCGGGTCCCACCCTCCCCGGACCCACCCCAGGAGTCGACGATGACCGTTCTGGACCACTTCCCCCACAACAATGTCTCTCGGGCGACCGGTGACTGGCAGCCCCGCCTGCACCGGCGCCACGAGATCGTCACCACCGGCGGTATGGCGGGCGTCCTCTGCGTCGGCGCGGCGCTGACGACGTGCGGCTACCAGGTTCACGAGTTCGTCGCGGACGTCCAGGACGGCGTCCCCTACGGCTCGGTGACCTGCACCGTCGCGCTGCGGGCTGACGAGACGACGCTCTTCGCCGAGCGGCTGCGCGAGGTCCCCACGGTCATCGCGGTCGACCTCCGCTGAGCCGGGTCGCGAGCTCGCTCCTCCGGGCGGGAGGCTCCACTCACCGCCCCAGATCGACCGCTGCGGCAGCGCCGTGCACGGCGGCCAGCATCTCCCGCAGTTCCGCGACCTTGATCCGCTCGGCCCCGCGCGCCTGCCCCAGGCGAATCTCCTCGGCGTCCAGCCGCAGCCACGCCGTCCAGTCGACCGGTCGGACGCCGCGCTCGGCCAACACCCGCGTCAGGTCGTCCGGCTCCGGTCGGGCCGGGGGTGGCAGCGTGGCCAGGTCGGCCAGCACCGAGGCGGCGACCTCCACGGCGTCGTGCTTGTTGGTCCCGATCACGCCGGTCGGGCCGCGCCGGATCCAGCCGGTGACGTACTCCCCGGCGACCGGTGCGCCGTCGGCACCGATCACGCGGCCGGCGACGTTCGGCACCGTGCCGGTCGCGTCGTCGAACGGGAGGCCGGGGATCGGCTCGGCGGTGTAGCCGACGGCCCGGACGACGAGCCCGACGTCCAGAGTCTCCTCCTCCCCCGTTCCCCGCACGCGGCCGTCCGGGGTCAGGACGTTCCGCTCCACGACGATGCCGGTGACGTGGCTCTCGCCGAGGATCCGCACCGGGCTGCGCAGGAACCGCAGGTGGATGCGGCGGGCGGCGGGCACCGGCCGGGAGCACGCCCACTCGGTGAGCGCCGTCATGTTCGCCCGTTCGCGGCGATCCGTCACGTCGTCCGAGATCCCGGCCTCGAGCAGGCCGTCGTCGTGGACGACGACCTCGGCGTCAGCGAGATCACCGAGCTGGCGCAGTTCGACGGGGGTGAACTTGACCTGCTGGGGGCCGCGGCGGATCAGCACGTGCACATCGCGGACCGCGCTGGACCGCAGGGCGTCGAGGACGGTGAAGGGGACGTCGGTGCTGACGAGCTCGTCCACGGTGCGGGCGAGCACACGGGCGACGTCGAGGGCGACGTTCCCGGCACCGACGACCGCGACGCCACTGACGTCCAGCCGGGGCGGGGTGCCGTGGTCCGGGTGGCCGCAGTACCAGCCGACCATGGCGCCCGAGCCGAGGCTGTTCTGCAGGGCTTCACCCGGGATCCCGAGCCGCCGGTCGAGGGCACAGCCGGACGCGTGCACGACGGCGGTGTAGTGCGCGCGCAGCACCGGCAGCGGCACCCGGCCCGGCCCGGTGCCGACCTCGACGCCGCCGAGGAAGCGGACGTCGCCGGGGCCGAAGGGCCGGGCCAGCACGCGGATGACCGACTTCATCTTCATGTGGTCCGGGGCCACGCCGTAGCGGACCAGCCCGTAGGGGGCGGGCAGGCGGTCCAGGACGTCGACGTCGACGGCGGTGTCCGAGGCGGCGAGCGCGGACGCCGTGTACAGCCCGGACGGGCCCGCGCCCACCACCGCCACCCGGGGACGCGCCCTCGTCATACCGCCTCCTCGCCGTCGGGGTAAGGCCGATCCTGCCCTCTGAGGCAGGCCGGGTCGACACCCGGGTCAGGCCGTCGCGGTAGACGGCTGCGGGCAGGGCGCCGCGCGGAAGGTACGGCGGTAGTCGGCCGGGGCGACGCCGACGACCTTGCGGAAGTGGTGGCGCAGCAGGGCGCCCGTGCCGAAGCCGCAGCGCTCCGCGACGTCGTCGACGGCGAGATCGGTGTCTTCGAGCAGGCGCTGCGCGAGCAGCACGCGTTGCAGGGTGAGCCAGCGGTGCGGGGTGGTACCGGTCTCGGCGACGAACCGGCGCGCGAAGCTGCGGTCCGACATCCGGGCGCGGCGGGCCAGGTCGGCGACCGAGTGCTCGACACTCAGGTTCTCCAGCGCCCAGTCCAGGGTCTGGGCGAGCCCGTCCGCCGTGCACTGCGGGATCGGCTGCTCGACGAACTGGCGCTGCCCGCCGTCGCGCTGCGGCGGCACGACCATGCGCCGGGCGATGGCGTTGACGACGGCACTGCCGAGCTCGCGGCGCACCAGGTGCAGCGCGGCGTCGATGCCGGCGGCGGTGCCCGCACTGGTGACGAGGTCGCCGTCGTCGACAAAGAGCACGTCCGGGTCGATGATCGCCTCCGGGTGGCGGCTGCGCAGCTCGTCCACGCTCTTCCAGTGCACGGTGCACCGGCGGCCGTCGAGGAGCCCCGCTGCTCCGAGCACGAACACCCCGGTGCAGACGGTGAGCAGGGTGGCCCCGGCGGCGGACGCGGCGCGCAGCGCCTGCAGCGCCTCCTCCGGGAATTCCCGCAGCCTCGTGGCCGGCACGGCGACGAGGTCCGCGCCCTGCAGCCCGTCGAGTCCGTGTTCGGGGACGACCTGGACGCCGGTGGTGGTGGTGACCGGTTGCCCGGCGCGCACGCCGCACACGCGGAAGTCCAGGAGGGGGACGCCGTCGTCCGTGCGGTCCAGCCCGAAGACCTCACACAGCACGCCGAACTCGAAGACCGCCAGCTGGTCGAGGACGAGAACGGAGACGCTGCGCAGCATGGCTCCAGTGTACTGGCAGCATCTTGTCGAACACTGTCATCTCTGCCACTGTTGGCAGGAACTCGCCCAGCGAATACTTTCTGCCATGACCGCATGGATCCTCCTCCTGGCCCTCGCCGCCCTGTTCGCGTTGGCCGTGCGGCACGGTCGCCCGACCGAACCCCCGGTGCCGTCCGGCTTCGACGGTGAACGGCAGCTCGCCGAGCTGCGCGCTCTCCCGCACACCCGCGCGGCCACCTCGGCAGGCGACAGTTCGGCGGGCTCGAGCAACAACTGCCGTGCAGCGCGCGGTTCAGCTCGCGAGTGGTGAGCACCCGCTCGGCCCGATGCCGTGCCGCCTGATCCCGCGCCGTCCTCCCCGCCACGCCGGCAGCGTCCCACCGGCCCCCGACAGTTTCGCGAATCGGCCGGGTGGCGCGACGTGCACCACGTGGACCCGGCGGGTCGGCGAGGATCGAGGACGTGGACACCCCGGCCCGCCCACCCGCGACCGTCCTGCTCGACCTCGACGGCACCCTCATCGACTCCGCACCCGGCATCCTCGGCTCGCTGGCGGCGGCGTTCGCCGAGCTCGGGATCCCCCTCCCGGACGGCGGGTTGCCGCGCACGCTGCTCGGCCCGCCGCTCTACCGGTCGCTGCCCGCACTGGTCGGTGCGGACCGCGCGCCGGAGACGCTGGCCGTCTACCGCCGGATCTACGGCGAGGTCGGCGTCCGCGAGTGCCCGCCGTTCGCCGGCATCGAGGCGCTGCTGCACGACCTCGCCGCAGCCCGCGCGACGCTCGCCATCGCGACCAGCAAGGCGGAGGTCTACGCGAACAAGATCGTCGAGCAACGGGGCTGGACCGGCCTGTTCGCGACGGTCTGCGGCGACACGCTCGACGCAGACCGTCCGACGAAGGCCGACGTCGTCGGCGAAGCGCTGCGCAGGCTCGGGAGCCCGGCCGACGTGATCATGGTCGGCGACCGGCTGCACGACGTCGAGGGCGCCCGCGCCCACGGGCTCGGCTGCCTCGGGGCCGGGTGGGGTTACGCGGCGCCCGGAGAGCTGGCGGAGGCGGGTGCGCTGGCCGTCTACCCGGATCCGGCCGGCCTGGGCGCGGCGGTGCACCGGGCCACCACCGCAACGCGCCCGACGTTCGTCGGGTAGCCCGCCCGGTGTCGATCAGGGCGTCGGGCGGGTCGGGGCGAGAGCGGCCGGGTCGAGCCGGACGTCCGGAGGCACGGCCGTCCCCGTGATCACCGCGGCGGCCAGTGCGGACAGCGCCGGGGCCGTCTCGATGCCCGATCCGCCCTGCCCTGCCACGAACCAGAAGCCCGGGTGCTCCGGTAGGGCCCCGACGACGGGGGCCCGGTCCGGGACGAACGTCCGCAGCCCTGCCCAGCTCGTCACGACCGAGCGCAGGCCCAGCCCGGTGACCGCCTCGACCCGTTCGACGGCGAGCGCGACGTCGAGCTCGTCGGGCCGGGCGTCCCCCGGCTCGGCGGGGGTCTCGTCCGCAGGCGAGACCAGGAGATGGGGGCCGTCGGCCTTGAAGTACCAGCGGTCGGCCGCGTCGCACGCCATGGGCAGCGGCCCGCCGTCCGGTGACCGCAGCCGCGCCGCGTCGGGCACCCGGGCCACCGCGATCGTCCGGCGCAGCGGCGTGAGGCCGAGCCGCGGCACGCCGGCGAGCGCCGCGACCCGGTCCGCCCACGCCCCCGCCGCGTCCACGATCTCACCGACGTGCAGCTCGTCGCCGCCCGCGAGTCCCACCCGCCAGCCCGTGCCGTCCCGGTGAAGCGCCACGACCTGGGCCGAGGTGCGGACGGTCCCGCCACGCGCCCGCAGCCCGCGCAGGTAGGCGGCGTGCAGAGCAGCGACGTCGACATCGGCTGCGGCCTCCGTGAGCGCCGCGGCGCGGAGCTCCCGCAGGGCCGGGCACCGCCGGCGGGCCTCATCCCGATCGACGGGGACCGGCGCGTCCGGCTCACCCGCACGCTCGGCGACCAGCGCGGCCAGCGCCACCTCGGCGTCGGCGTCGAACGCCGTCCAGAGCACGGGCCGGGGAGCGAGCAACGGCGGAGCGTCCCACTCGGCGGCCAGCGCCGCGAACCGCGGGCCCGACGCCGTGATCAGCGCGCGGGCTGCGGCGACCCCGTGCCCCGGGATCCAGGTGGCGGCCGACCGCGCCGTCGAGTGCGTGCCGAGCGCGGTCTCGGCCTCCAGCAGCACCACGGACCGGCTCGCCGCCAACTCGTGGGCGACCGAGGCGCCGGCGATGCCACCGCCGACGACGGCGACGTCTCTCGTGGTCGACATCCGTTCACCGTAAATCGGTCGCGGCGAGCTCCGGCACGCGCCTACCCTCACCGCATGCGCATGTGAGAACGCCACCGCGCCCCGACGGGGCGCGTTCCTGTCCCAGCCAACCCGGCCGGCCTTCCGCCGCCCCGGCCCCGCTGCGCCGGCCCCGTTCTCCGCAGGAGGTCCTCATGCGTGCACATCCATCAGACCCGACCCCGTCGGCACCGGCGGTCCCGCTACCGGGCACCCGGCCGACCGACGATCGGCCCAACCGCGCGGCGCGTCGCGGGCAGCGCGGGGGCACCGTCCCCGGGACCCACGGCCGCGGCGCCGCCCCCCACGCCAGGGGCGCGCAGGGCCGCCGGATCAACCCCGTCCGCCGGACGGGCTGATCCGGATCCGCGCCGCCGGGGCGCGTGGCGGGGGACGCCCCGCCCGCCCCGGCGGCGCCTCATCGGGTACCCGCGCACGCCGGTCGGCTGCCCGGCACCGCCGGGTAGCGTGCCCGACGTGGCTGCCCCGACGTCGCGATGCACGGTCTGGTGGGCCGCCCCGGTCGACCCCGGGTCCGCACCGCGGCTGGTGGGCCTGCTCGACGAGCACGAGCGCGGCCGGCTCGCCCGCTTTCGTCGCCCGGCCGACCGGGGGCGGTACCTCGCGGCGCACGCGCTCGCCCGGCTCGTCCTCGCCCCGCTCGCGGGATCGGCAGCCGATGCCCTCGCCTTCGACCGCACGTGCCGCTGCGGCGCTCCGCACGGCAAGCCGGTGCTCCCGGGCGGCCCCGGGTTCTCCCTGAGCCACGCCGGCGACCTCGTCGGAGTGGCGGTCCGGCCGGACGGCCCGGTGGGGCTGGACGTCGAGCAGCTGCGCGACATCGCCGACCTGGATGCGCTCGCGGCGCACGTCCGCTCCCCCGCCGAACGCTCCCGTCCCGGCCTGGACCCCGCCGGGTTCTTCCGCACCTGGACCCGCAAGGAGGCCCTCGTCAAGGCCACCGGGGACGGGCTGTCGGCCGCCATGACCGCGATCACGCTCGCCCCGGATCGACCGGCCGTCGAGCGGTGGACCGGCCCGGCCGCACCGTCCGGGCCGATGTGGCTGCACGACCTCTCCCCGGCCGCCGACCACCCGGCCGCGGTCGCCGGCCCGGGCGAGCGGGCACCCGAGATCGTGGAGGCCGACGGGGACGCGGTGCTCCGGGCCTGATGCCGGCCTCGCGCTGCGATCGTGGGCACCCGACCCGCCAGGAGCGAGGAACTGTCGGTGGGTGGCGGGACAATGCGGACGTGGATTCGGGCCGGTGGGTGCTGCATCTCGACATGGACGCGTTCTACGCGGCCGTCGAGCAGCTCACCCGACCCACGCTTCGGGACCGGCCCGTGCTCGTCGGCGGTCTCGGGCCGCGCGGAGTCGTGGCCGGCGCGAGCTACCAGGCCCGCGCGTTCGGGGCTCGCTCGGCCATGCCGATGGGGCAGGCCCGGCGGCTGTGCCCGCACGCCGTCGTGCTGCCGCCCCGGGGGGGCCTGTACTCGGCGGTGTCGGAGCAGGTGATGGCCGTGCTCGCGGAGGCGGCGCCGGTCGTCGAGCCCGTGTCGCTGGACGAGGCGTTCCTCGAGCCACCCGCGCTGGCCGGTGCCACGCCGGCGCAGGTCGAGGAGTTCGGCATCACCCTGCGCGCCGCCGTACGGACCCGGACGGGCCTGCCGGCCTCGGTGGGCGCCGGGTCGGGCAAGCAGCTCGCGAAGATCGCCTCCGAGCTGGCGAAGCCGGACGGGCTGCGGGTGGTCGCCCCCGACGAGGAGCACGAGGTGCTGGGCCCGCTCCCGGTACGCGCGCTGTGGGGGGTCGGGCCGGTCGCGGAGGCCGCCCTGCACCGGCTCGGCGTGCGCACGATCGCCGGGCTCGCAGGGCTGGACCTGCGTGAGGCGACGGCCGTCCTCGGCGTCGCGATCGGCACGGAGCTGCACCGCCTCGCCCGCGGGATCGACGAACGGCCGGTCGCGCCCCGCGGCGCCGCGAAGCAGGTCAGCGCCGAGACCACGTTCGACGTCGACCTCACGACGATGACGGCCGTGCAGGACGCCGTCACGCGCATCACGCGAGGGGCGCACCGGCGCCTGGTGGAGTCGGGGCGGGCGGCGCGGACGGTCACCGTGAAGATCCGCAGTGCCGACTTCACGACACACACCCGCTCGGAGACGGCGGCCCTTGCGACGACGGACCTGGGCACGCTGGCCACGGTCGCCCAGCGCCTGGCCCGCGCCGCGGTGGGCGAGGGTGGGGTGCGCCTGATCGGGGTGTCGCTGGCGGGGCTGGGCGACGAGCCGCCGCCGGCCCTGTTCGGCGACCCCGAGCCGGCCGGTCCCGGTGCGAACCCGGCGGACGGGCGGACCGGCGGTGCGACCGCCGACGAGATCCACGTAGCGTCGGCGGTCGAGGCGGATGTCCCCGGGACAGCTGCGGTGCGGGGGGCTCTCGACGCGCAGCCGGCGGGGACCGAGGGCGGAGGTCCACCCGGCGCCGCGGCACCGGGCCGCGGGTGGCGGCCCGGCGACGACGTCGCTCACGCCGAGTTCGGGCACGGCTGGGTGCAGGGCGCCGGGCACGGGCGCGTCACGGTGCGGTTCGAGACCCGCAGCACCGGTCCCGGCCGCGCCCGCACCCTGGCCGCGGACGACCCGGCCCTGCGTCCCACCAGCCCGCTCGCAAGCCTTGCGTGAGACCGGCACGCACCCTCACCGACCGAGCCGGGACGGGCACCTCGCGCGCCGTTCGAGGTGCCGCGGCGCCCGGAACCCGTGTCGAGCCGAGGAAGCCGCGCGAAGTGACACCCCGCCGGACGTCACTCCACCGGCCGCCAGGGCCGCGGCGGCAGCATCGGCAGGCCGCTCGGGGCGCACTGGCCCCCGCGCTCCCCGGCGAGCGAGAAGACCAGCCATCCCACCAGACCCGCCAGCACGGAGCCGACCAGGATCCCGATCTTGGCCTGGGCGATGAGTGCCGGGTCGGCCAGCGCCAGCTCCGTGATGAACAGCGCCACGGTGAACCCGATCCCGGACAGGCCGGCACCGCCGATCAGCTGCCCCCACCGCAGCGTGTCCGGGACACGCCCGAGGCCGGTCCGCAGCGCCACCCACGTCCCGATGATCACCCCGATCGGCTTACCCAGGACGAGGCCGACGACGATGCCCCACGTCACCGGAGACGTCGCCGCCGCCCCCAGCGTCTCGACCGTCAGCTCCACGCCTGCGTTCGCCAGCACGAAGAGCGGCACGATGACATAGCTGCTCCACGGCTGGATGCGCAGCTGCAGCCGCTCGTTGGGCGAGACGGCCTCGGTCACGGCCGCCTGCGCCGCCGCCGCGCGGCCCGGCGTCGGGTCGACGAGGAAGCTGCGGCCGGCGAGCTGGACGCGGGCGATGTCCCGGCGGCGCGGCGCATAGGCGTTGACCAGCAGCCCCATCGCCACGCCGACGACGCTCGGGTGCACCCCCGACCTCAGCACGGACAGCCACATGGCGACGCCGATCAGCACATAGACGGGCGTGCGCCAGAAGTGGACGAACCGCAGCCCCAGCAGGCAGGCGAACAGCGTGACGGCGAGCAGGAGCGCGACGACGTCGAGGTCGGCGGTGTAGAACAGCGCGATCGCGAGTACCGCGCCGATGTCGTCGGCGATGGCCAGGGCCAGCAGGAACAGCCGCAGCTGGTCCGGGCAGCGCGGGCCGACGAGGGCGAGCACACCGAGGAGCACCGCGGTGTCCGTCGAGATCGGCACCCCCCAGGCCACCGCGCCCGGCCCACCCGCGTTGAACAGGAGGTACACCCCGGCCGGCACGAGCAGACCGCCGACGGCACCGAGCGAGGGCGCCGTCAGCGCGCGGACGCCGCGCAGCTCGCCCAGCGCCGCCTCCCGCGATATCTCCAGGCCGACGCTGAGGAAGAACAGCACCATGAGCCCGTCGTTGAGCCAGTGCCGCAGGTCCAGCCCGAACTCCGCCGTGCCGAGCCGCAGCGTGAGATCCGTGTGCCAGAACTCCTCGTAGTTCCCCACGACGTTCGTCCACAGCAGAGCGAGGACGGCGGCGCCGAGCAGCAGCACCGCGGATCCGGCCTCGGTGCGCAGGAAGGACCGCGCGGCCCGGCTGAGCTCGCCGCGCTCGGCTAGGGTCGCGATCGCCACGGACCCGATCCTTCCGCATGTCGACGAGGAGGCTTGCGATCACCGACCAGGTCACACCGCTGGACCCGCCGATCGGGCCCTACGACCACCTGGAGGGTGTGCTCGGCGCGACGCACAGCCTCGTCGAGTACGGGGACTTCGAATGCCCGTACTGCCGCGCCGCCGCTCCCGTCATCGCGAAGGTCCGCGCCCGGATGGGTGATCGGCTGGTGTTCGCGTTCCGGCACTTCCCGCTCGCCGAGGTGCACCAGTTCGCGATCGCCGCGGCGCTGGCGGCCGAGGCCGCGGGCGTGCACGGGCAGTTCTGGCCGATGCACGACCGCCTGTTCTCGGGCGACGAGCCGCACCTGCGCCAGGCGGACCTGCGCGAGTACGCCGCCGAGATCGGGATACCACCGGAGAAGGTGGTATGGCCGGCGACGCAGTTCGTCGAGGACCGGGTGGAGGCCGACTTCAACTCCGGGGTCCGCAGCGGGGTCCGCGGCACGCCCACGCTGTTCATCGACGGCGTGCGCTACCGCGGCGACGTCACGGCGCGGGCCCTGCTCACCGCGCTGGAGGGCTGACGGCTGCGGATCGCCACGGTCAACCTGCTGCACGGCCGGGACGTGCGCAGCAACCGGGTCGACCTCGACGCGGTCGCTGCGGCCGTCGACGCCCCGGACGCCGACGTCGTGGCGGTGCAGGAGGTCGACCGCGGGCTGCCGCGGTCCGGCGAGCTGGACCAGGTGGCCGAGCTCGCGCCCCTCCTCGGCCGGACGGGCGTGTTCGCCCCCGCGCTGCTCGGCGACCCGACGCTACGCTGGATCCGGGGCCCGGGCGCCGACCCGGACCCGGGGGGACCGGCGTACGGCATCGGCCTGATCAGCAGGCCGCCGCTGACGGCCGTCGCGATCTCGGCGTTGCCCGTCGGCGGTCCCGGGCAGGCCCGGCCGCGCCGGCCCGACGCCCGCCGGCCCGACGCCCGCCGGCCCCCGGTCCCCTGCCGTGACGGTGAGCCGCGGGCCGCGCTCCGGGTGACGGTGGAGGCGCCGTGGGGGCCGGTCGCGGTGGCCGGACCTCTCTCGGCGCACGCCCGGGGTTCAGCCCGGCGGTGTGGGCGTTCGCTGCGGATGCGGGATCGCCAACCCGGTCGAGGTCGGCGGTCACCGCATCTGGCCGGCAGCGCACGCCGTCCCGGCCGTCCAGCTGCGCACCGCGCGCTGCCGCCCGACGCCGCCCGTCGCGAACGGCAGCGCCCCGAGCGCGGCACCGAGC
>JAEUJO010000317.1 GCA_016794615.1 Pseudonocardia sp.
GTACTTCAGCAGGTGCGCCAACGACTTGTTGTCGGTGATGTCGTTCACCGCCACGATCTCGATGTCCGCCGTCCCCGCCACGTTCTGCGCATCCACCGCACGCCAGAAGTTGCGGCCGATCCGCCCGAACCCGTTCACGCCCACTCGCACGGTCATGCGTGCTCCTCGCTTCCTCGCAGATCGCGATCGTCTCGCAGCGCTGGTGCCGCGGTACCGGTCGATGCCCTCGGTACCGGGGTCGCGCCGTCACGATCACCCTATCCACCCGCACCGACACCCGCCGCTCCCGGCAAGACCCGGTCGACAGGCCCAAAGGCCGCTTCGGCGGCGACCAACGACCCCTTCCGGGCAGGCGCTTCGCGGGCTTGCACACCACGCCCGACCGGCACACCCCGCCCGGCAGGTGCGGCAGCCGCACCCAGGTGCGACGACCCCAGCCCGAGATGCGACGGGACGAACCACCCGTTCATGGACGATCTCACCTATTCGGGCCGGGCCCGGAAACGGTGGCCTCACCTGGGACGACACCCTGCGGGACCGAACAGCGTAGGACGGCCCGCCGTCCGGCAGCACCACGACGAGGCGAGGAGCCCGCCCATGATCCCGAGCTTCGAGCACTCGAACGCGCTGCAGGCCCGCCTGCACCACGTCGTCCCGGGCGGGGCGCACACGTTCGCGAAGGGCGCCGACCAGTACCCCGAGGGCATGGCGCCGGTGCTGGTCCGCGGGGAGGGCGCGCGGGTCTGGGACGTCGACGGCAACGAGTTCGTCGAGTACGGCATGGGGATGCGCGCGGTGACCCTGGGACACGGGTACGCGCCCGTGCTCGACGCCGTGCGGGCCGCGCTGGCCGACGGGGTCTCGTTCAGCCGCCCCACCGTGCTGGAGCTGGCGGCGGCCGAGGACTTCCTGGCGGTCGTGCCGGGCGCGGACATGGTGAAGTTCTGCAAGAACGCCTCGGACGCGACGAGCGCCGCCCTGCGGCTGGCCCGGGCCGCGACCGGGCGCGAGATCGTCGCGATGTGCGTGGACCAGCCGTACTTCTCCTCGCAGGACTGGTTCGTCGGCACCCTCCCGATGAACACGGGGGTGCCGGCGGCGGTGCGCTCGCTCGCCCGGGGCTTCCGCTACAACGACCTGGCGTCGTTGCGGGCGGTCCTCGAGGCCGAGCCGGTGGCGTGCGTCATCCTCGAGGCCGCGTCCGCGCTGGCCGAGCCGGAGCCGGGCTTCCTCGACGGCGTCCGGGCACTGTGCGACCGGCACGGCGCCGTCCTCGTGTTCGACGAGACGATCACGGGCTTCCGCTGGGCCGCGGGCGGCGCGCAGGCGGTGTACGGCGTCATCCCGGACCTGTCGACGTGGGGCAAGGCCATGGGCAACGGGTTCTCGATCGCGGCGCTCGCCGGTAAGCGGGAGCTGATGGAGCTCGGCGGCCTGCGCACGGCCCGGCCACGGGCGTTCCTGCTGTCGAGCACGAACGGCGCGGAGACGACGGGGTTGGCGGCCTTCCGCGCGGTCGTGCGTGCCTACACCGGCCGGGCGGCGGGCCCCGACCCGATCGCGGTCATGGAGCGGCAGGGGCGGGCGCTGGCCGCCGGGGTCAACGCGGCGGCCGCCGAGGCCGGCATCGGGGAGCACCTGGCCGTGCTGGGCCGTCCGTCCTGCCTGCTCTTCCGCACCGCCGACGCCACGGGCGGCCCGTCACAGGCGATGCGCACGCTGTTCCTGCAGGAGACCCTGCGCCACGGCGTGCTGGGCCAGTCGTACGTGATCTCGGCGGCACACACCGACGCGGATGTCGCCCGGACCGTCGCCGCCGCGCGCAGCGCGATGCCGGCCTATCGCACGGCGCTGGAGACCGGGCGGCCCGAGGAGCTGTTCAGCGGGCGGCCGGTCGCCCCGGCACACCGGCTGATGGCCGAGCCGCGCCGGGTGGAACCGGCCGTCCCGGAGGCCCGCTCCCCCGAGCCTGCCCTCACGCCTCTTCCAGCATCTCCGCGGTGACCGCCGACTCGGTGTCCGGGATACCGAGGTCGGCTGCGCGCTTGTCCGCCATGTGCAGCAGGCGGCGGATCCGCCCGGCGACCGCGTCCTTGGTCATCGGCGGGTCGGCGAGCTGGCCGAGCTCCTCCAGCGAGGCCTGAGTGTGCTCGACGCGCAGCCGGCCGGCGGCCAGCAGGTGCGTCGGCACGTCGTCGCCGAGGATGTCCAGCGCACGGGCCACCCGCGCGGCGGCGGCCACCGCCGCGCGGGCCGAGCGGCGCAGGTTCGCGTCGTCGAAGTTCGCGAGCCGGTTCGCGGTGGCCCGGACCTCGCGGCGCATCCGCCGCTCCTCCCAGGCCAGCATGCTCTCGTGCGCCCCCATCCGGGTGAGCAGCGCGCTGATGACGTCACCGTCGCGGATCACCACGCGGTCCGCGCCCCGCACCTCGCGCGCCTTCGCCGTGACACCGAGCCTGCGCGCGGCGCCGACGAGCGCCAGCGCCGCCTCCGGCCCCGGGCAGGTGACCTCGAGGGCAGCGCTGCGACCCGGTTCGGTGAGCGACCCGTGCGCGAGGAACGCCCCGCGCCACGCGGCCTCGGCGTCGCACACCCCGCCCGACACGACGGGCGGGGGCAGGCCACGCACCGGGCGCCCGCGGGCGTCGAGCAGGCCGGTCTGGCGGGCCAGCCCCTCGCCGTCGCGGACCACCCGGATCACGTAGTGCGCGCTGCGCCGCAGGCCGCCCGCGCTGATCACATGGGCCTCGCACACGTGACCGTAGAGCTCGTGGACCTCGCGGCGCAGCCGGCGCGCCACCGAGCCGGTGTCGACCTCGGCCTCGACGACGACGCGGCCGCCGACTATGTGCAGACCACCGGCGAACCGCAGCAGCGCGGCCACCTCCGCGCGCCGGCAGCACGGCTTGCTCACCGTGAACCTGCTCAACTCATCCTTCACCGCCGACGTCATCGCCACGTGCGGCACCTCCCCTTGCTCCCCCTCGTGCATTCCGTGCCGTCCCCCCTGCTCGTCACGTCAGGCGTCGCCCTCCTGCCCCCGGCGGTACCCCGGCCGCCGGATGCGCCGGGTCCGGGCCCGCGAGGACCGCACGCAGCGCGTCCGCGAGGGCGAGCGGGTCGTGCCGGGGTGTCGTCGGGTCCATCGCGGCGATCGGCGCCAGGTGGACCCGCCCGCCCGGCGCGAGCAGGGCCGCCGCCGCGCGGTGCAGCCGGTCGGACACCGGGACCGACCCGGTGTCCGCGAGGACGGCGTCCACCCGCAGGTCCGGAGCGTGCTCGGCGAGCACGGCCAGGTGCTGCTCCGGGGAGAATCCGGCCGTCTCCCCCGGTTCCGGCGCCAGGTTCAGCACGATCACCTTCCGGGCGGCGCTGGTCACGAGCGCATCGCGCAACTCGGGCACGAGCAGGTGCGGCAGGACGCTGGTGAACCAGGAGCCGGGACCCAGCAGCAGCAGGTCCGCGGACCGCACCGCCGCGAGGGCGGGGCCGCATGCCTGCGGCCGCTCGGGAAGCAGCCGGACCCGGCGGACCCGACCGGGGGTGGACGCGACGGCGACCTGCCCCCGGATGCGGTGCGCGCGGTGCGGGTCGTCGTCCTCGAGGCCCGTCACCTCGGCCTCGATGTCCAGCGGCTCGCATGCCATGGGCAGTACGCGGCCGCGGGCCCCGACCAACGCGCCGACCTCGTCCAGCGCCGTCACCGGGTCGTCGAGCACCTCCATGAGGCCTGCGAGCAGGAGGTTGCCGACGGCGTGCCCGGCGAGGGCGCCGGAGCCCCCGAAGCGGTGCTGCAGGAGGCGGGTCCAGGTGGCGGCGCGGTCGGCCGGGGCGGTGCCCGTGGAGAGCTGCTCCCCGGCCAGCGCGGCGAGCGCCATGCGGAGGTCACCGGGCGGGAGCAGGCCCAGCTCGCGCCGCAGGCGCCCGGACGAGCCCCCGTCGTCGGCGACCGTCACGACGGCGGTGACGGGCCCGGCGACGTTCCGGTCGGCGAGCATGCGCAGCGCGGACAGCGTGGCGTGCAGGCCGTGGCCGCCGCCGAGAGCGACGGCCGCGAGCGGCCCGGTGGACCCCGCCGCGAGCGGCCC
>JAEUJO010000350.1 GCA_016794615.1 Pseudonocardia sp.
CCGACGCCGGGCGGAACGACAGATGCACAGGTTGATTCCGCTCATCGGAAGCCGAACCCGGCACGTACGCTCGCTGCGTGGCCCCCATCTCGCCGCTGCCGCAGCGGCACGGCCTCGACGCCGTCCGCCTGCGCACCCCCGACGACGGTCCGTGGGCGACGATGCGCGACCACCTCGTCGCCCGCCTGCCCCGGCTGCCCGCGGCGCGGCTGGACGCCATGCTGCGCGAAGGCCGGATCGTCGGCCGGGGTGGCGCCGTCGGGCCGCACGACCCCTTTCGGCCGCGGGAGTTCCTGTGGTTCCACCGCGACCTGCCCGTCGAGGTGCCGGTGCCGTTCACCGTGGACGTCCTGCACCGCGACGACGACGTGCTCGTGGTGGACAAGCCGCACTTCCTGGCCACGATCCCGCGCGGTCGCCACGTCGTCGAGACCGCGCTGGTGCGGCTGCGCCGTGAGCTGGACCTGCCCGAGCTGTCGCCGGCGCACCGGCTGGACCGGGTGACGGCAGGCGTGCTGCTGTTCGTGGTCCGACGCGAGCGGCGCGGGGCCTACCAGACGCTGTTCCGGGACCGCAGGGTGCGCAAGACCTACGAGGCCCTCGCCCCGTTCGACCCCGCTCTGACGTTCCCTCGGACGGTGCGCAGCAGGATCGTCAAGGAGCGCGGGGTGATCCTCGCCCGGGAGGTGCCCGGACCGGCGAACGCCGAGACGCACGTCGAGCTGCTGGAGCACCGCGGCGGGCTGGCCCGCTACCGGCTCACTCCGCTGACCGGCCGCACCCACCAGCTGCGGCTGCACCTGCGCGGCCTGGGCCTGCCGATCCTCGGCGACCGGTTCTACGGCACGGCCTCCGGTGCTCCCGACGACACCGCGCTGGACGACTGGACGCGCCCGCTGCAGCTCCTCGCGGCCACCCTCGAGGTGCCCGACCCGGCGACCGCGGTCGTGCGGCGGTTCACCAGCCGCCGCACCCTGCAGGCGTGGACCGACCCCGCCGGCTGGGCCGCAGGCCCGCCGGACGACCAGCGTGGGCGCCCCCTGGGCTGATCCGGGCGGGAACGCGGCCCCCAGCCGCGCGACGGCCCGCGGCAGCACGGCGCGACAGCTGTCAGCAGGTCAGCAGGTCAGCAGGTCAGCAGGTCAGCGTGAGCTCGAAGGAGTAGCGGCTCGCGCGGTAGACGTGGGAGCCGTACTCGACGCCCCGCCCGCTCTCGTCCCACGCCGTGCGGGTCATCGTCAGCATCGGGGCCCCGCGCGGGTCGCCGAGCAGGCGCGCCTCGGTCGCGGTGGCCGCCTTCGCGCCCACGACCTGGTTCGCGATCCGCGGCACCCGCCCGGCCGAGCGGAGGATCTCGTAGAGCCCGTGCTGCTCCAGGTCCTCCGCCCGCAGGGCCACGACGTCCACCGGCACCGCGTTGTGCATGATCGCCAGCGGCTCGTCGCCCGCGTAGCGGATCCGCTCGAAGGTCGTGACCAGCGTGCCGGTCGGGATGCCCAGTGTCTCGGCGACGGCGTCGGTGGCGGGCCCGACCTCGAGCGAGCGGACCTCCGTCCGCGGTGCGCGGCCGGTCTTCGCAAGATCGTCGTAGAGGCTGGTCAGCTCCACGGGCCGGCGCACCTTCGGGTGCACGATCTGGGTGCCGACGCCGCGGCGGCGCACCAACATGCCGCGCTCGACCAGGTAGCCGATGGCCTTTCGCATGGTGGGCCGGGACACACCGAGCCGGTCGGCGAGCTCCACCTCGTTCTCGAGGCGACCGCCGACCGGCAGCTCACCGCCCTCGATCTGCTCCTGCAGGCAGGTCGCGACCTGGTAGTACAGGGGGACGGGGCTGGCTCGATCGAGAACGACCTTCGGGACGAGCACACCGTCGAGCGGCTGTTCCGACACCGCACACCCCTCGCAAGTTTGATACTTTGTAAGGACAAAGTATTGACGTACCTCTACCAGGACGGTACACCTTAATCTGTGGCCGGGGTCACTACCGGTCCGGCCGGACGACGCGACACGAGCCGTATGGCGACGAGGATGGAGAGGCTGATGCAGAGATGACCGCACCGACGACGGAGCCGGCCCGGGGCCGAGAGCCACGCCGCACCGCGGACGAGGTGCTCACGATGGGTCGCATGGGGATCGACATCTATCCCCTGCAGATCGGGACCTCGCTGCGCCACGTCGAGAGCTTCGGCAAGTTCCTCGGTGGCAGCCCGGCCAACGTCGCCGTGGCCGCGGCCCGGCTCGGACGCCGCAGCGCGATCATCACGCACACCGGGGCCGACCCGTTCGGCGACTTCCTGCACGACGCCCTGCAGGGTTTCGGGGTCGACGACCGCTTCGTCACGCCGGTCGCGGACCTCCCGACACCGGTGACGTTCTGTGAGATCTTCCCGCCCGACGACTTCCCGCTGTACTTCTACCGCCGCCCGAGCGCACCGGACATGCAGATCACCGCCGACGAGCTCGACCTCGACGCGATCCGCGACGCGGAGGTCTTCTGGGTGACCGTGACCGGGCTGTCCGAGGAGCCCAGCCGCGAGGCCACGCTGGCGGCGCTCCGCGCCCGGGCCGGTCACGGCTACACCGTGCTCGACCTGGACTACCGGCCGATGTTCTGGTCCTCCCGCGAGGAGGCCCGCAAGTGGATCCAGGAGGCGCTGCCCTTCGTCGACGTCGCCGTCGGCAACCTCGACGAGTGCGAGAGCGCCGTCGGCGAGCGGGAGCCCCACGCGGCGGCGCGAGCGCTGCACGACCGCGGTGTCCCGTTGGCGATCGTCAAGCAGGGCCCGAAGGGCGTCCTCGCTTCAGAGGATCTTTCGAAACCCCTGGGGCGTGCGAGCACGCAGTCCGGGTCACGAAGGACCCTCTCCGACGGCCGGACGCAGGTCGAGGTGCCGCCGGTGCCGGTCGACGTGGTCAACGGCCTCGGCGCGGGCGACGCGTTCGGCGGGGCTCTGTGCCACTCCCTTCTCGCCGGCTGGGAGCTCGAGCGGAGCATGCGGTTCTGCAACGCGGCCGGTGCGATCGTCGCGGGGCGCCTGGCGTGCGCCGACGCGATGCCGACTCCTGCCGAGGTCGAGGCCAAGCTCGTCGAGGCCGGGAACGCGGCGGCCGCACGTGGATGACCAGCGCTTCCGTGACCTGATCGCCACTCGTGTGGGCCGCCCGGCCGCGATCGCCGAGGCTGCGGCGAAGCGCCGCCGCCCCACCTCGCTGCTGGGCGACCACGGCCGGCTGATGATGATCGCCGCGGACCACCCGGCCCGCGGCGCGCTCGCCGCCGGCAGCCGCCCGTTCGCCATGGGCGACCGGGTCGACCTCCTCGACCGGCTCGTGCTGGCACTGTCCCGCCCGGGGGTCAACGGCGTGCTCGGCACCCCGGACGTCCTCGAAGACCTGCTGCTGCTCGGCGCGCTGGACGACAAGGTCGTCATCGGCTCGATGAACCGCGGCGGCCTGGCCGGCACGGTGTTCGAACTGGACGACCGGTTCACCGGCTATGACGCACAGGCCATCGCGGATGCCGGCTTCGAGGGCGGCAAGATGCTCACCCGCATCGACCCGGACGACCCGGCCACCGTCGCCACGCTCGAGTCGTGCGCCGATGCGGTCAGCGACCTCGCCCGGCACCGGCTGATGGCCATGGTCGAGCCGTTCATCTCCCACCGCTCCGACGGCCGGGTGCGCAACGAGCTCACCGCGGACGCCATGGTGCGCGCCAACGCGATCGCCGCCGGCCTCGGCTCGACCTCGGCCTACACCTGGCTCAAGGTGCCGATCGTCGACGAGATGGATCGGGCGATGGCCGCCACCACGCTGCCCGCGCTGATCCTGGGCGGCGAGGTCGCCGAAGACCAGCAGGCGGCCTTCGCGAACTGGCAGAAGGCGCTCGCCCTGCCCACGGTGCAGGGCCTGGTCATCGGCCGGTCGCTGCTCTACCCGCCGGGTGACGACGTCGCGGCGGCCGTCGACACGGCAGTGGGGCTGCTCCGGCCATGATGGATCAGACACAGCCGAAGCTGGGGGCCGTCATCCCGGCCGGCACCGGCGGGGAGGGCGGCTACGCGCTCTCGATCACCCCGGAGCGCGCGGGCTGGGCACACAGCAGCCTCAACATCCTCGAACTGGCCGCGGGCGGGACGCACACGTTCGACACCGGTGAGAGCGAGTGGGTGGTCCTGCCGCTGTCCGGGTCGTGCACGGTGGCGTGCGACGGCGGGTCGTTCGCCCTCGCCGGACGCCGCGGCGTCTTCACCCGCGTCACCGACTTCGCCTACGTGCCCCGCGACGCCACCGCGACGGTGTCGTCGCAGGCGGGCGGCCGGTTCGCGCTCTGCGGGGCGCACGCCGACCGGCGGCTGACCGCCCGCTACGGCCCGGCCGAGGGCGTGCAGGTCGAGCTCCGCGGGGCGGGACAGGCCAGCCGGCAGGTCAACAACTTCTGCACCCCGGCGACCTTCGAGGCCGACCGGATGATCGCCGTCGAGGTGATCACCCCGGGTGGGAACTGGTCGTCCTTCCCGCCGCACAAGCACGACGAGGCACGGGACGACGAGTCGCGCCTCGAGGAGATCTACTACTTCGAGGCCGACTCCTCTCATCCCGCGGGCCGGGCCGGCGCCTGCGGCTACCAGCGGGTGTACGGCTCGGGCCCGGGCAAGGAGATCGATGTCTGCGCCGAGGTCCGCTCGGGCGACGCGATCCTCATCCCCTACGGCTGGCACGGCCCGTCGATGGCCGTGCCCGGCTACGACCTCTACTACCTCAACGTCATGGCAGGCCCGGACCCCGAGCGGGTCTGGAAGATCTGTGACGACCCGGCGCACGCCTGGGTCCGCACGCTCTGGGACGGCCAGGAGATCGACCCCCGCCTGCCGCTGACCAGCACCGTCGAGAGTTCCGAACCGAAGAAGGAGGAGGTCCGTTGAGGACCATCACGCACTGGATCGGTGGCAAGCCCGCCGCCGGGTCCTCGGATCGTACGAGCCCCGTCTGGAACCCGGCCACGGGAGAGCAGCAGGCCGAGGTGGCGCTGGCGAGCGTCGACGACGTCGACTCCGCCGTCCGCACGGCGAGAGCGGCGTTCGACCGCTGGGGTCAGTCGTCGCTCTCGCAGCGCGCCAAGGTCCTCTTCAACTTCCGCGAGCTGGTCAACGCCAACATCCAGCGGCTCGCCGAGGCGATCTCCGACGAGCACGGCAAGGTCGTCTCGGATGCCCGCGGCGAGGTGCAGCGGGGCCTCGAGGTGATCGAGTTCGCCTGCGGCATCCCCACCCTGCTCAAGGGTGACTTCTCCGACCAGGTCTCCACCGGCGTGGACGTCTACTCGTTCCGCCAGCCGCTCGGGGTCTGCGTCGGCATCACGCCGTTCAACTTCCCGGCCATGGTGCCCATGTGGATGTACCCGGTGGCGATCGCGACCGGCAACACCTTCGTGCTCAAGCCCAGCGAGCGCGACCCCAGCGCCTCGATGCTGATCGCCGAGCTGTGGGCCGAGGCGGGCCTGCCCGACGGCGTGTTCAACGTCGTGCACGGCGACAAGACCGCGGTCGACGCCCTGCTGGCGCACCCGGACGTCGCGGCGGTGTCGTTCGTCGGCTCCACGCCCATCGCCAAGTACATCTACGAGACGGGCACGGCGAGCGGCAAGCGCGTCCAGGCCCTCGGCGGCGCCAAGAACCACGCGATCGTCCTGCCCGACGCGGGCCTCGACTACGCCAGCGACCACCTCGTCGCCGCCGCGTTCGGCTCTGCGGGCGAGCGGTGCATGGCGATCTCCACCGCCGTCACCGTCGGGTCGGTGGCCGACGACCTGATCGCCGCGGTCAGTGAGAAGGCCCGCGCCGTCAAGGTCGGCCCCGGCCGCGAGACGGACAGCGAGATGGGCCCGGTGGTCACCTCGGCCGCCCGCGACCGCATCGTCGGCCTGATCGGCACCGGTGCGGACCAGGGCGCGCGGCTGGCCGTCGACGGTCGGGGGTTCACCGTCCCCGGCCACGACAACGGCTTCTGGGTCGGCCCGACGGTCATCGACGAGGTCACCCCGTCGATGGACGTCTACAAGGAGGAGATCTTCGGGCCGGTGCTGTCCGTGGTCCGGGCCGACACCGTCGACGCGGCCATCAACCTGATCAACTCCAACCCGTACGGCAACGGCACCGCCATCTTCACCTCCAGCGGCGAGGCGGCGCGCCGGTTCCAGCGCGGGGTGAACGTCGGGATGATCGGCATCAACGTGCCGATCCCGGTGCCGATGGCCTACTACTCCTTCGGGGGCTGGAAGGACTCGCTGTTCGGGCAGAGCCACATCCACGGGCCCGAGGGCGTCGCGTTCTACACCCGGGCCAAGGTCGTGACGGCCCGCTGGCCCCATGTGGAGGGCGCGAGCGGCTCCAGCTTCCACTTCCCCACCTCGAACTGAGGGGGCCCGTGACGATCACGCATCGATCGTCGGCGACCTGGCCCCATCGCTCGTAGCGTGTCCGTGCTCACCCCCGCGGGAGACCCCCGCGGGGGTGAGCACGGGGCTCCCGGGCCGGACCTGATACGCCCGCATCCCCGCGCCACCAGGGCAGTACCTCGCAGGTCAGCGCAGTCCGCCTCCCGGCGAGCTGCCAGGAGAGAGGAAAGATCGATGAAGATCGACCGATCGCGGAGATCCCTCCGCGTGCTCGCCGTCGTCGCGGTGGCCTCGGCCGCGCTCGCGGCCTGCAGCAGCTCGGGCGGCGCGGCGAACCAGCCGGGCGCCAACGCCCCGGCAGCCGGCGGGACGGCTCCCGGCGGCAAGCAGTACACGATCGCGATGGTCACCCACTCGCCGTCCGGCGACACGTTCTGGGACAAGGTCCAGGCCGGGGCGAACGCGGCCGCCACGCAGACCGGCGTCACCCTCAAGTACTCCAACGACCCCGACTCGAACAAGCAGGCGACGCTCGTCCAGAACGCCATCGACTCGAAGGTCGACGGCATCGCCACGACACTGGCCAACCCCGAGGCGGTGGGCCCGGTGCTGAAGCAGGCCGCCGACGCGGGCATCCCGACCGTGGCTTTCAACGCGGGCATCGACGACTACCAGAAGTACGGGGCCAAGATGTACTTCGGCTCGGACGAGGACGTCGCGGGCCAGGCCGTCGGCACCAGGATCAGCGGGGCGGGCGGCGGCGGCAAGGCCCTCTGTGTGATCCAGGCGCAGGGCGTCATCTCGTTGGAGACCCGGTGCGCCGGCGTGAAGAAGACCTACCCGAACGTCGAGAACATCCAGGTCAACGGTACCGACCTGCCGTCCGTCCAGCAGACGATCGGCGCGAAGCTGCAGCAGGACCCGTCGATCAGCTGGGTGGTCACCCTCGGCGCGGACTACGCGATCGTCGCGGGCCAGGCCATCGCGGAGACCAACAGCACGGCCAAGGTCGCCACCTTCGACCTGAGCAAGGACGCCGCTCAGGCGATCAAGGACGGGAAGATCGTCTTCGCGGTTGACCAGCAGCCGTACCTGCAGGGCTTCATGGCGGTCCAGATGCTGTACCTGAACATCACCAACGGCAACGACCTCGGTGGCGGCAAGCCCGTGCTGACCGGTCCGTCCTACGTCGACAGCACCAACATCGACAAGATCCTCGAGTACGCGAACAACAACACCCGCTAGCCGCGGCGTCGGGGAGCCGACGTTCCCGGCTCCCCGACCGCGCTCACCCTTGGAGCCGTCATGAGCTCACCCGTGGCGACGCAGCCACCTGCGACCTCCAGCGAGCCGGCCCGCCCTCCACGATCGCTGGTCACGCGCCTGCTCACCCGCCCGGAGATCGGCGCCTTCGTCGCGGCGGTCGCCATCTTCATCTTCTTCTTCGCGATCGCGCCGCCGTTCCGCACGCTCAACGCCTTCTCGACGGTGCTGTACGCCAGCTCGACGATCGGCATCGTCGCGGTGGGCGTCGCCCTGCTCATGATCGGCGGCGAGTTCGACCTCTCCGCAGGCGTCACCGTCACCACCGCGGCACTGGCCACCGCGATCATCTGCTACGAGTTCAGCCTGAACATGTGGGTCGGCGCCGTGCTCTCGCTCGTGCTCGCGCTGCTGATCGGGCTCGTCAACGGGTACCTGGTCGTCCGCACGGGGATCCCGAGCTTCCTCATCACGCTCGCGACGTTCTTCGTGCTGCGCGGCGCCAACATCGGGATCACGAAGGGCATGACCGGCGGGGTGACGACCAGCAGCGTCAGCGACATCGACGGCTTCGCCTCCGCAAGGGCGATCTTCGCCGCGGACATCCCGCTCGGGTTCATGAACCTCAAGATCACGGTGCTGTGGTGGCTGGTCTTCGTCGCCGTCGGCACCTGGGTGCTGCTGCGCACCCGGACCGGCAACTGGATCTTCGCCGTCGGCGGCAACGCGGCGAGCGCCCGGGCGGTCGGCGTGCCGGTCCCCAAGGTCAAGATCGGCCTGTTCATGTCCGTGGCGTTCCTGGGCTGGTTCCTCGGCATGCACATCCTGTTCGCCTTCAACACCGTGCAGTCCGGGCTCGGCGTCGGCAACGAGTTCATCTACATCATCGCCGCGGTCGTCGGCGGCTGCCTCCTCACCGGTGGTTACGGCTCCGTGATCGGCGGGGCGATCGGTGCGTTCATCTTCGGCATGACCACCCAGGGCATCGTGTTCGCCGGGTTCGACCCGAACTGGTTCTACACCTTCCTCGGCGTGATGCTCCTGCTCGCGGTGCTGGTCAACCTGTACGTGAAGAACTACGCCTCCACCCGGCGCTGACCCCTACGCGATGATCGGAGAGACCACATGACCGACACGCTCGCGGACCACGCCGACCGAACCCTGCACCGGGGTGAGCCGCTGGTCCAGATGGAGAACATCGGCAAGTCCTTCGGACCCATCGTCGCCCTGCACGGCATCGACCTGACCGTCAACGCCGGCGAGGTCGCCTGCGTGCTGGGCGACAACGGCGCCGGCAAGTCCACCCTCATCAAGATCATCTCCGGCCTGCACCCGCACTCCGAGGGCACCCTGAAGGTCGACGGGAACGCGGTCACCTTCGGCTCGCCGCGCGAGGCGCTCGACCACGGCATCGCCACGGTCTACCAGGACCTCGCCGTGGTGTCGCTGATGGAGGTGTGGCGCAACTTCTTCCTCGGCAGCGAGATCCGCAAGGCCAACTACCCTCTTGCTCCGCTGGACATCAGGCAGATGCGTGAGGTCGCCAATTCCGAGCTGAAGAAGATGGGCATCAGCGTCAAGGACATCAACCAGCCGATCGGCACCCTGTCGGGCGGGCAGCGCCAGTGCGTGGCCATCGCCCGAGCGGTCTACTTCGGCGCCAGGGTGCTGATCCTCGACGAGCCGACCGCCGCGCTGGGGGTCAAGCAGTCCGGCGTGGTGCTCAAGTACACCGCCGCCGCCCGCGACGCCGGGCTGGGCGTGGTGTTCATCACCCACAACCCGCACCACGCCTTCATGGTCGGCAACCACTTCGTCATCCTGAAGCTGGGCCGCCGAGTCCTCGACAAGACCCGCGAGGAGGCCACCCTCGAGGAGCTCACCAGCGAGATGGCGGGCGGCCGCGAACTCGCCGAGCTCAGCCACGAGCTCAAGGGCCGCTGAGACCCCC
>JAEUJO010000271.1 GCA_016794615.1 Pseudonocardia sp.
CCAGCCCGGCGGTGAGTTCGGCCGCGCGGGCGTCGACGGCGGCGTCCGAGTCGCGGCTCAACTCGGCCCGGGCGGGCGGGCACAGGTCGCGGCGGAACATCACCGCGCCGAGCAGCGCCACGACGTCCGCCTCATCGTGCATGTCGTGCTCGTCGGCGATCGCACACAGCACCAGGCTCTGCGCCACGGCGCCGAGCGCCGAGGTCACCGGCAGCTTGCTCGTGATCGCCCCGCCGAAGCCGGGGACCGCGGCGACGAGGCTCGTCACCCGGCCGACCCGGCGGACCCACCAGGACGAGCGCGCGTGCATGTCCATCTGCACCCACGCCGCCGTACCCGGCGCCCGGGTCGACGCGATCCGGTCCACGACACGATTGCGCAGCGTGCGCCGCACGGGCGACGCGGTGGCGGCCGTCGCCCGCAGGGCCCGTGCCTGCAGGCCGAACGGGTCGGCGTCACTCAGCGCACCCAGCAGGGGGCGAGTGGCGCGCACGAACGGCCGCAGCACCGCCGCGACGTCCGCGTCGGTGATCGATCCGCCGTTCACCCGCGTCGCGTTCTGCGTCACGTCAGTCGTCGCAGCGCACATCGGTGGGGCCTCGCTCTCCGGCCGCCTCGCCCATCAGGACCTTCCGCAGGGCCAGCAGCCCCGCGAACAGCCCCCCGAACACCAGCAGCGCCGATTGCCATGTGGCCGGCAGCAGGACATCGCCGCCCGGCCCTCCCACACCGAGTACCCCCACAACCAGCAACCACGCGAGCAGCGGCGCACCGGCCACGGCTGGGCGGGCGTCGAGCTCACCGGCCCGCAGCACGAGCCAGGGCAGGAGCGCGATCGACAGCAGCGCGCCGACCGGGGTCGGGACGGCCCCGGCGTACATCGGGGTGAGCACGAGCCCCATCGCGCCGAGCAGCAGCCCGTCGAGGACGAGCAGCGCGAACAGGCCGGGGCTGCGCAGTCCGGGCCCGGGCGACCGCGAACCGGGCTCGGACTGCGCCGAGTGAGACTGCTCAGGATTCCTCAGGGCCGAATTCCTCAGGGCCGAATTCCTCAGGGCCGAATTCCTCAGGGCCGGACCCGGCACGGCCCGGTTGGGCGGGGCCGGATCGTGCCGCATCAGGCCACCCCCGCGAACAGGTCGACGGCGTCGGGCCCGTCGGGCTCCCCGGCGAGCAGCGCGAACTCCTCGACGTCGAGCAGCGGTTGCGCGACCCCGTTACTCATCGCGAACGCCACCTCCGCTCCCTCCCACATCGCGACCTGGGTCGCGTGCGCCCGCAGGGCCGTCAACCGGACCGCGCGCTGCGCGGACACGTCGACGACGGCCGTGACGTCCCCGTCCGGCACGGACGGCAGCTCATCTGGCTTCGGCATCCGGAACGGCAGCCCGGCGGCACCGGACAGTGCGGCGAGGCCGGCGTCCAGGGTCGCGCGGCGGATCACGGTCGCGTACAGGCGCGCCACCTCCGGTACGCGACGCACCGCGGCGACCGCGATCTCGTGCGCCCGGACGTGGTCGGGATGGCCGTACCCGCCGTCGGCGGCGTAGGTGACGACGACCTGCGGCGCCAGCTCCTCCAGGACCGCGGTCAACGCGTCGACCTGGTCCGCGAACGCCTCACGGGACGCGAGCGCGCGCGGGTGCAGCCCGGCCGGGGTCGCCGCGCGGACACCGTGGCCCGCGAGCACCATGCCGGAGTCGCGCCACCGGCCGGTGCCGCCGAGGAACCGGTGGTCCGCGACGCCCAGCGCGGAGCAGGCGGTCGCGAGCTCGCCGATCCGGTAGCCGCCGAGCTGGTCCGCGGAGTCGGCGGCGAGCAGCGCCAGCTCCGGCGGGATGATCTCGCCCTCCTCCCCCAGGGTGCAGGTCACGAGGGTGACCGACGTGTCCGGGGCGGCCGCGTAGCGCGCCATCGTGCCGCCGGTCGTCAGCGTCTCGTCGTCGGGATGGGCGTGCACCAGCAGCAACCTGCGGCCATGGTCACCGGGGGGCCTCACGAGGCGCAGCCTATGCGCTGGCGGCTCTGCCGACGTCGCGCGCCCCGTCGGGTCCCGCACCGGTTCCGGCCCGAGCGCGGCCGCGGGCACCGCGCGACGTCGAGGGCGTCAGGAGCGGTCAGCGCGCCGGCTCGGTCCAGTGCTGCGCGCCGGTCAGCGGTCCGCTGGTCAGCGGCCCGGGCCCGATGCCGGTGCTCGCGCCGGCGCCTGCGGTGCTCACGAGCAGCGAGACCGGCTGGAACAACGGCAGCGCCGGGACCTGCGACCACAGCAGCTTCTCGACGGCCGCCCGGGTCTCCCCCGCGCTGCTGCCGTCCGGGTCGGCGATCAGTTCGTTCAGCAGCGGTTGCAGGGCCGACGAGCAGGTGGTGGGTACCGACGGGCGCGGCGGCGGGCCGTTCGGGGTCACCGGGTCGTCGCAGCCGTAGTCCGACGCGAGCTCGGTGGCGACGTCGCCGCCGACGGTCCGGGGGCGGACCATGAGGTCGACGGCGACCCCCGCGGCGGGCGCGGGGGTCGGTGACGCGGTGGTGGTTCCGGTGGTGGTCGCCGCCGACGCGGTGGCGGGCTCGGCGCTCGAGGCGGGCGTCGGCGTGCCCGACGCCGACGCCGACGCCGAGGGAGTGGGGGTGGCGCTGGTGCTCGGCGGGGTCGGCGGGACGGTGGCCCGGGCGTACAGCTCGACGCCGCTGGGGGCGACGACCGTGCTGTCGATCCCGGCCGACTTCAGCTGGGCTGCGACGTTCTCGGCGACCTTCACGTCGACCGGGCGCTCGGCAGCGGCCCCGATGGTCAGCTGCACCGGCTCGCCCGCGTCCCGCCACTGGCCGTCGCCGTCCCGGGTCCAGCCCGCCGAGGACAGCAGCGACGCCGCGTCCGGGCGGCTGGAGGGCGCGGTGGCCACGTAGCCGTCCTGCGAGGGGGCGAGCGCGAAGGCATCGGCCGCCAGTGCCTCGGGGGCGACGGCGGTGCGTACGGCGTTGCGGTCGACGAGGCCCTCGATCGCCTGTCGGACCCGGGTGTCGGCGAGCGGGCCACCGTCGGTGCGGAAGGCGAGCTCGGTGACGGTCGGCTGGGGCGCGGTCTGGATCCGGGGCGGCGGCTGGAGCCCGCCGAGCTCGGTGCGGAGGGTTTTGTCGGGGTCGGGAAGCGCGATGTCGACGTCGCCGACGCCGAGGCCGTCCACCATCGCGGCACCGTCGAGGCGGCGCAGCAGGATCTGGTCGAGCACCGCCGGGGTGTCCCAGTACTGGTCGTTGCGGGTGAGCAGGATCTCGCCGCGGGCCCGGTCCACGGAGACGACGCGGAACGCGCCGCCGGACGCGGGCAGACCGTTGGTCAGCGCGCCGGTCCACGAGCCGGGCGCGTCCTTGAGCAGGTGCGCCGGGAGCAGGTCCGAGAACAGCGTCTTCCAGGCCGGGTAGGGCTGGGCGAACACGACGTCGACGGCCTTGCCTGCGGCCCGCGAGCGGACATCGGTGATCAGCCGGTAGCCCGCGGCGTCCACGACACCCGGCTCGTCCCGCATCCGCTCCCACAGGTACACGAAGTCCTCGGCCGCGATCGGGGCGTTGCTGGTCCAGGACGCCTCGAGGTTCAGCTCGTAGGTGACCGTGAACGGGTTCTGCGCGGTGACCTGGGCGCTGGTGGCGACGGTCTTGTCCAGCTGCAGGTCACCGTTGATGTCCGGCCGGAACACCGAGGGCAGCGCGAGGCCCGCCAGCGCCGTCGTCACCGGTGACTGGTCGGCGAGCAGGTGTGGGTTGAAACCGGCGCCGAGGTCGTCGACGGCGACGACGATCTGGCTGGGCTGGGGCGCGACGGTCGGCGGGGGCGGCGCGGGTGTCGGGGCGGCGGGCGCGGTGCAGGCAGCGACCAGCAGGATCGCGAGCATCGCGACCAGCATCGCCACCCGCCCGCGCACCGTCCGCGCGCAGGGCCCCCCGACCGTCACCCGATCCGACCTCCCGTTCCGGGGGCGTACCCAACCACACCCCTGGGGAACGGCTGTCGACCGATCGGGGTTCCGGTCCCCTCGCGTCCCGCACATCGCCGCCGCGGCGGCGATGTGCGGGTGGGATCACGTGTTGGCGGCGCGGGCGCGGGCCCGCGCACGGCCCCGCGAGTGCGAGTCGAGCTCGACCTTGCGGATGCGGACGTTCTCCGGCGTGACCTCGACACACTCGTCCGAGGCGCAGAACTCCAGGCTCTGCTCGAGGCTCAGCAGCGTCGGCGGGGTCAGCTTGATCAGCTCGTCCCCGGTCGACTTGCGCATGTTCGTCAGCTTCTTCTCACGCACGATGTTGACCTCGAGGTCCTCGTTGCGCGTGTACTCGCCGATGACCATGCCCTCGTAGACGAGGGTGCCCGGCCCGACGAACAGCTCGCCGCGGTCGGACAGCGCGTCGACGGCGTACCCCGTGACGGGGCCGGAGCGGTCGGCGACGAGCGAGCCGCGCAGGCGTCCCGAGATCTCGCCGACCCACGGTCCGTAGCCGTCGAAGACATGGCTGGCGATGCCGGCCCCGCGCGTGATCGTCAGGAACTCGGTGCGGAAGCCGATGAGGCCACGGCTGGGGACGCGGTACTCCATCCGGACCCGGCTCTCGCCGTGCACCATCTGGGTCAGCTCGCCCTTGCGCACGGCCACCAGCTGGGTGACGGCACCGAGGGACTCGGTCGGCACGTCGACCGTCAGGTGCTCGAACGGCTCGTGCACCTTTCCGTCGATCACCTTGGTGACGACCTCGGGCTTGCCGACCGTCAGCTCGAAGCCCTCGCGCCGCATCGTCTCGACCAGGACGGCCAAGGCCAGCTCGCCGCGGCCCTGCACCTCCCAGGTGTCGGGGCGCTCGGTGGGCAGCACGCGGACGCTCACGTTGCCGACCAGCTCCGTGTCGAGCCGGTTCCTGACCTGCCGGGCGGTGAGCTTGGTGCCCGGGTGCGGGTCGCGGCCCACCAGCGGCGAGGTGTTGATGCCGATCGTCATCGAGATGGCGGGCTCGTCGACGGCGATGCGGGGCAGCGCGACAGGGGTCTCGGGGTCGGCGAGCGTGTCGCCGATCGTGACCTCCGCGATGCCGGCGACGGCGACGAGGTCACCCGCGCTCGCGCTGTCCGCCGGCACGCGGGTGAGCGCCTCGGTGCGCAGCAGCTCGGTGATCTTGACGCGGGCGACGGTGCCGTCGGCGCGGCACCACGCGACCTGCTGGCCGCGGCGGATCGAGCCGGCCCGGATCCGGCACAGCGCGATGCGGCCGAGGAAGCTGCTGGCGTCGAGGTTGGTGACGTGCGCCTGCAGCGGGGCGGCCGGGTCGTCCGACGGCGGGGGCACGGTGTCGAGCAGGACGTCGAACAGCGGCTGCAGGTCCGGGGACTCGGGCAGCGTGCCGTCGGCGGGCCGGACACCGGACGCGCGACCGGCGCGGCCGGAGGCGTAGACGACCGGCAGGTCCAGCAGCTGGGCGGTGTGGTCCTCGTCGAGGTCCAGCTCGTCGGCGAGCTCGAGGAGGAGCTCGAGGCTCTCGTCGACGACCTCGCCGATCCGGGCGTCCGCGCGGTCGGTCTTGTTCACGACCAGCACGACGGGCAGGCCGGCGGAGAGGGTCTTGCGAAGCACGAACCGGGTCTGCGGGAGCGGGCCCTCGGAGGCGTCGACGAGCAGGAGCACGCCGTCCACCATCGACAGGCCGCGCTCGACCTCGCCGCCGAAGTCGGCGTGGCCGGGGGTGTCGACGACGTTGATGGTGGTGCCGTGCCAGTTGATCGCGGTGTGCTTGGCGAGGATCGTGATCCCCTTCTCGCGCTCGAGGTCACCGGAGTCCATGATCCTGTCGACCGGCTCGGCGCGCTCACCGAACGCGCCCGAGGCGCGCAGCATGGCGTCGACGAGCGTGGTCTTGCCGTGGTCGACGTGGGCGACGATGGCGACGTTGCGCAACTCACCCTTCCCCCGGAAACCACAGGGGTCGGCCGGGACGGCTTCGAGGGTGGGGGCGATGCTCACAGCTAACTGTAGCGATTCTGATCAGCGCTACATTCCGTCAGGGGCGGGTGGGGTGCAACTCACGTCGCGCCGCGTCGGCGAGCAGCCGCCCTGCGCTCGTCCGGCCGACGGCCTGCTCGGCGACGGCCTGCAGCGAGACGAGGTCGAGGTCGCCCCGCAGCGCGCGGAGCAGCGCCGCCCCGCCTGCGCCCGCCTCGACGGCCGCGTCGAGCAGCGCGAGCGGGCGGACGGGCACGGCGACACCCCGCAGCACGACCACGTCGCCCGCCCGGAGGACCCGACGACGCACGGCGACGCCGGACCGAGGATCCGGGCGGCGACGCGGGACGGTGACGGTCACCGGCGCGGTGAGCACGGGCAGCAGACCGTGCCACCAGAGGGCCGCGAGGCCGCCGAGCACCGCGCCGTCCCCCGCCCAGAGCACCGCCGCCCGCACCCGCGCCTCGGCGGTGAACCGGTGCGTCGTGGCGAGGTAGACCCGTGGATGCACGGGCACCCACCGCCGCCGCGCCACCAGCCGGTCGATCTCGCGGGCGGTCGTCCCGGCCGCGCGGGCCTGCGCCCGCGACACGACCCCGGCCTGCCGCCGCAACACCCTCTCGACGGTGTCCGCGCCGTTCAGT
>JAEUJO010000363.1 GCA_016794615.1 Pseudonocardia sp.
CAGGAACAGCCGCTCGAGCACCGCGTGCACCAGCGTGCCGCGGACCTGCGCCGCGGTCGGCACCTCGGGCAACCGGTCGATCGCCCGGAACCGGTACAGCAGCGGGCACTGCTTGAAGTCGTTCGCGCGGGACGGCGACAGTGCGGGGCGCCGCGGGACACCACCCGGTTCCGCGCCCGGTTCCCCCGACGGGGCGAGCTCCTCCGGCCCGGCGGTGCACTGCGTCTGAGCCATGCCGGTCACGGTAGGGCAGGGGGCCGACAGTTCCGGTGACGGTGCCCACCCCGGACGGCCGGTTCGCAGGCGACCCCGCGCCGGACCCCCGCACGGGTGCCGGCCACGGCGGTCGCCCCTGCGGTGCCCGGTGGCGCGACGCCACGGATCAGGTGCGGCACCCGGCCTGGCGGTGCGGTCGTCCGGCGCGGCGCTACGGTGATCGCGATGAACCGCCTGCCGAGGCTCGGCGTGGCTGCCCGGGCCCGCATCGTCGCTGCCCTCGCGGCCGGGGTCACCGCGGGCGGATGCGGGTCGGCCGCGCCGCCGACCCCGGCACCACCGACGGGCACGGCCCCGAGCGCGACCGCGGCACCCGCACCCGCGGCGCGGCCGACCCCGTCGACGCCGCTCTCGCGCCCCCCGCTCGCGCCGGTCACGCAGCCGGCCCCCGGCAGCGGGACCGCCGCGGACCGGGCCGCGGTCGAGACCGTGTTCCGCACCTACCTGCGCGCCGTCGCCGACGGCGACTTCGCCACGGCCTGCGCGCTCAACGCCCCCGAGACCAACCAACGGCTTCTCGACGAGCTCGCCCGCCGCGGCACCCCGGCCCCGACCTGCGAGACCGCCATCGCGACCCTCTACGCCGGTTCCGGGGTCGCCCAGGGCGCGGCGACGATCGCCGACACGCTGTCGGTCGAGCGGGTCGACGTCGACGGTGACGCGGCGACCGTGGCCTGGTCGGTGGAGGTGTCGGGCCGGCAGCCCGCGGTGACGAACGCGCTGCGCCGCGTCGACGGGCAGTGGCGGCTGCTGCCCACCCCCGACCCCACCGGCTGACCGGCCGCGGCGGTCAGCCGTGCACATCGGCGGGTGACCGGGCACGGCGTCTGCGGTGTGCCCGGGCGCCCGGCGGTATGCACGGGCACCCGACAACGGGACCGGTGCGGGGGCGGCCGGTCGCGCCCGGATAGCGTGGCCGTCGTGTCCGAGCTGCTCGACCCACCGCTGCGCGACCCCGAACCCTGTGCGGCCGCGCCGTCGGCGGCCGGTTCGGACACGACCGACGGTGTCGCCGGGACCGGGGCGCCCGCGCTCCCCGACGGCCGCACCGGCGCCCCGCCGCGCCCGGGTCCGCTCGCCCGCGGCGGCCCCTTCCGCGCCGGTGACCGCGTCCAGCTCACCGACCCCAAGGGCCGCCGCTACACCCTCACCCTGGAGCGAGGCGGGCAGTATCACACCCACCGCGGTGGCCTGGCTCACGACGACCTGATCGGCAAGCCGGAGGGCAGCGTCGTCGTGTCCCCCGTCGGCACGCCCTACCTGGCGTTGCGCCCGCTGCTGGCCGACTACGTGCTGTCGATGCCCCGAGGCGCGCAGGTCATCTACCCGAAGGACGCCGCGCAGATCCTGATGTGGGGCGACATGTTCCCCGGCGCCCGCGTGCTGGAGGCCGGTGCCGGGTCGGGTGCGCTGACCTGTTCGCTGCTGCAGGCGGTGGGGCCCGCCGGTGTCGTGATCTCTTACGAGATCCGCGACGACCACCTGCACCACGCGCGGCGTAACGTCGAGACGTTCTTCGGTCAGGTGCCGCCGAACTGGGTCCTCCGGTCGGGCGACCTCAACAGCCACGACGGCGCCGCGGAGCCCGCCGACCGGGTCGTGCTCGACATGCTGGCGCCGTGGGAGTGCCTCGACACGGTCCGGTCGGCGCTCGTGCCCGGCGGTGTCGTCGTCGGTTACGTAGCGACAACGACACAGCTCTCCCGGCTGACCGAGGCCCTGCGCGAGCAGCAGTGCTGGACCGAGCCCCAGGCCTGGGAATCGCTGGTCCGGCCGTGGCATGTGGTGGGCCTCGCGGTCCGGCCGGAGCATCGCATGATCGGTCACACAGCGTTCCTGGTGACGGCCCGCCGGCTGGCCGACGGCGTCGTCCCACCCCGACCACAGCGCCGTCCGACCGGTCGCTGACACCGTTCGGAGCAGATCGGCCGGGAAGGGCCGGTCACGACAGTGAAACGACGACGAACCGTCGAGGTGCCGTCCTGCTGAGTGATGGATCACCGGTTCGCCGCAGCATGCCGAACCTCGTTCGCAGGTACCGTATGGAAACGGAACACGGAGGGAGGATGCCGTGAACCACTACGACGGTCCCGGCAGACATGGCCCGGGCGACGCGCACGGTCATGGCGAACTCAGCCCGACTGAGGCCGCCGCCCAGATCCGCTTCCTCGAAGAAGAGGTCGCGCTCCTACGGCGCAAGATCACCGAATCCCCGCGGCACGTCCGCATCCTGGAGCAGCGGCTCGCCGAGTCAGCCGGACGCCTCGCGCAGCTGTCAGCCCGCAACGAGAAGCTCACCGAGACCCTCAAGGAGGCGCGGGCCCAGCTCGTCGCGCTCCGCGAGGAGGTCGACCGGCTGGCGCAGCCGCCCAGCGGGTACGGCGTGTTCCTGGCCCGGTTCCCCGACGAGACCGTGGACGTGTTCACCTCCGGCCGGCGCATGCGGGTCGCGGTGTCCCCGGCGGTCGAGGGCGAGACGCTGCAGGCCGGGCAGACCGTGCGGCTCAACGAGGCGCTCACCGTCGTCGAGGCCGGCGACTTCGAGCGCACCGGCGAGGTGTGCGGGCTGCGCGAGATCCTCTCGGAGCCGACCGTCGAGCTCGCCGGCCGCGCGCTGGTCGTCGGGCACGCGGACGAGGAGCGGGTGGTGTGGCTCGCCGCGCCGCTGACCCTCCCACCGGACGACCCGGCGTTCGTCCCGCTCAAGCCGGGCGACTCGCTGCTGGTCGACACCAAGGCCGGCTACGCCTACGAGCGGGTGCCGAAGGCCGAGGTCGAGGACCTCGTGCTGGAGGAGGTGCCGGACGTCGCCTACGAGGACATCGGCGGCCTGTTCCGGCAGATCGAGCAGATCCGCGACGCGGTCGAGCTGCCGTTCCTGCACGCCGAGCTGTTCCGCGAGTACGAGCTCCGCCCGCCCAAGGGCGTCCTGCTCTACGGCCCGCCCGGCTGCGGCAAGACGCTCATCGCGAAGGCGGTGGCGAACTCGCTGGCCAAGAAGGTCGCGGCGGCGCGCGGGGACAACCCGAACGAGGCGAAGTCGTTCTTCCTCAACATCAAGGGCCCGGAGCTGCTCAACAAGTTCGTCGGGGAGACCGAGCGGCACATCCGGCTGATCTTCCAACGGGCCCGGGAGAAGGCCTCGGCCGGCACCCCGGTGATCGTGTTCTTCGACGAGATGGACTCGATCTTCCGCACCCGCGGGTCCGGGGTCAGCTCGGACGTCGAGACGACGATCGTGCCCCAGCTGCTCTCGGAGATCGACGGTGTCGAGGGCCTGGAGAACGTCATCGTGATCGGTGCGTCGAACCGGGAAGACATGATCGACCCGGCGATCCTGCGGCCGGGCCGGCTCGACGTGAAGATCAAGATCGAGCGGCCGGACGCCGAGGCGGCGCAGGACATCTTCTCCAAGTACCTCACGAAGACCCTGCCGATCCACGACGACGACCTGGCCGAGTTCGCGGGCGACCGCAAGTCGTGCGTGAGCGCGATGATCCAGCGCGTGGTCGAGCGGATGTACGACGAGACCGAGGAGAACCGGTTCCTGGAGGTCACCTACGCCAACGGTGACAAGGAGACCCTGTACTTCAAGGACTTCAACTCCGGGGCGATGATCCAGAACATCGTGGACCGGTCGAAGAAGGCGGCGATCAAGTCGGTGCTCGAGACCCGGCAGCCCGGCCTGCGCGTGCAGCACCTGCTGGACGCGATCGTCGACGAGTTCGCCGAGAACGAGGACCTGCCCAACACCACGAACCCGGACGACTGGGCGCGGATCTCGGGCAAGAAGGGCGAGCGGATCGTCTACATCCGCACCCTGGTCACGGGCAAGAACGCCGAGTCGGGTCGGGCGATCGACACGGCGAGCAACACCGGCCAGTACCTGTAGCACGGCACGTCCCGGCGGCCCGACCCCGTCCGAGGGGCCGGGCCGCCGTCGTGGGTGCGCCGTCCCCGATGTAGCGAAAGCGGCTTTCGGTGCACTCAACGCACTGAACGCCGCTTTCGCTACATGCGCCCGCGCGGGGACCGGTGTCCGATCCGTTCACGACGCCGCCGCGGCGCCGGCCGTAGCGTCGCCGCATGATCACAGACGCGAAACCGGCTCTGGTGGGCATCGTGGTCGCCGACATGGCGCGCACGCTCACGTTCTACCGGCTGCTCGGCCTCGACATCCCGGCAGCGGCCGACGCGGAGCCGCACGTCGACGTCGGTCTCCCGGGTGGGCTGCGGCTGGCGTTCGACACCGAGGAGACGATCGCGAGCTTCCACCCCGCGTGGCGGCCGGGTACGGGTGGCGGCCGGGTGAGCCTGGCCTTCGCGCTGCCCGATCCCGCCGCGGTCGACGCCGCCTACGAGCAGCTCACCGCCGCCGGACACCACGGTGAGCTGGCGCCGTTCGACGCGTTCTGGGGGATGCGGTACGCGACGGTCCACGACCCGGACGGCACGGGCGTCGACCTGTTCGCCCTGCTCCCCGGCGCCGCCGCAACCGGCTGAGGGCCCTGACCCGGACGGCACGGGCGTCGA
>JAEUJO010000028.1 GCA_016794615.1 Pseudonocardia sp.
GCTCGGAATGGGTGGCGAGCGCGACGCCGACGCGCTCGGCGGTGGCGGGTGCCACGGTGAACCACAGGAGCGTCCGCGTGCCGATGCCCAGGTGGGAGTCGTCGATGTCCACGTCGAAGAAGATCACGCCGCCTGCGCGCAGCCGGGCCAGGTGACGGGCGGCCGTCGCCGCGCTCACGCCGGTGGCCGCCGCCAGCTCGGCGAAGCTCGCGCGTGCGTCGCGGCGCAGCACGGCGAGGATCCGTTGTTCATCCGGGGCGAGGTGCCGGTCACCCACCGCGGGTTCGACCACCTGGAGCTGCTGCTGTTGTTCGGGGGTGAGGGCCTGCGCGCGTCCCGGCCATGCGCTCGGCCCGCCGCGGTAGACGTGCAGCAGGGCATGCGCGCTCACCGCGGTCACGCTGTTGGTGCGCGGCAGGTCGTGGAGCAGCAGCGACGGTGCCCCGGCGCGGTCGGCTGAGCTCGGCGCGTCGACCATGGTGACGATCTCAGTGCCGCCGGAGGTGAGGCGGACCCAGGACGTGTCGGTGCGGCGTGCGAGCGAGCGCGCGAGTTCGCCCGCGGTGGCGGGCGCGGCGGTCAGCCGGACCAGCCAGCGGGTGGTGCTGGTCTGGCTGCACGGCGGCGGCTACAGCAGCGGCGGCGGCGCACCGGACTGGTACGACGGCAGCACGCTCGCCTGCGAGGGCGACGTGGTCGTCGTGGGCGTCAACTACCGGCTGGGTCCGCTGGACTACCTGCGCGTCGAGGGCGCGGGCAACGGCGACGCCGGGCTACTCGACATGATCGAGGCACTGCGCTGGGTACGCGACAACATCGCCGCGTTCGGCTGTGTCGCGCCACCCTTCCTACCCGTCCTCGACGGCCTCGGCCTGCTCGTGTCGGAAGCCGCGCACGGCGCGGTGGCCGCGGGTGTCCCGGTGATCGTCGGCACCACCCGCGACGAAGCACGGTCCATGGTCACGCAGGTCCCTACCCGCGACCAGGTCCGGCACCTGACCCGGCGGGGCTGGCGGGCGGCACCGACACCGACCGTCGTGCTGGTGGACGCGATGACCGACACCGCCTTCACCGTGCCCGCCCCCTCCACATCCTCGGCGACGCCCTGCTCGTGCCGGCCACCCACGCCGCGGGTGCCGTGGTGTCGTTCACCACCCGAGCGAACCGGTGACCGACCTCCGCGGTGCGGACATCTGATCTTGCTCCCGATCGGCTTGATGGTCTGCATCAAACCCGGTTCGAGACACGGTCAACTGCCCGCTTCCACAGGCAGTAATCAGTCGGTCTCCAGGTCGGGGCTCTCGCGGTAGTCGGAGACGACGTCGAGAATCTCGGTCTCCGGGCGATAGCCGGGGTCGAGGCGACGCAGATCCCACTCGTTGATCCAGGCTCGGATGTACTGCCGCATCCGGGTGGCGCCGAGCCGCTCGAGGCCCACGACGTCCGGTGGTCGCCAACCGAACACCGCACCGTGCAGGTCCTTGAGCCGGGCGTAGGCCAGTTCGAGCTCGACCGCATCCGGCGGGGTGAGCAGCTCCATCTCTCGGTCGATGATGCGCATGCCGAGCTGTGCCTCGGACGCGAGCGCCGCTGCCTCCGCCGTCCCCTTGGCGTGCAGCTTGGCCGGCACCACCTCACGGTCGTTCCGCCCGGCGAGCACCGCCGCCTCGTAGTCGTCGGTCATGGCCAGCACCGCACCGAGCGGCACCCCGGACCCGCCGTGGTCTCCACGCACCCAGCGGGCGATCTCCGCGTAGGACTTGGCGCGCTGCAGCAGCGAGTAGCGCCCGATCAGCTCGACCTCGTCGAAGAGGATCAGCCAGCCCGCCGACCCGGTCGCGGTCAGGAGCTTGGCGGCGAACCGGAGCCGCTGCCGCCCCAACTCCCGCAGCGCGACCGGCGGCAGGGACGGCTGTGCGTCGCCCGTCTCCTTGAGCCGGCGACGCAACTCCGGTGTGGCCATGGGGTCACCGGACCAGAACCGCACGATCGCGCTCGCGAACGCGGCATCACGCTCCCGCAGCCGGGCGAACAGCTGAAGCGTTGCCGGAAACCGCTCGTTGAGCGCCGATCCCGCTGATGCCGCCCAGCGCAGCAACTCGGCGTAGCCCCGTCCGTCGACGTCCAGCGCCGCCGCAGCCTCCGCGATGGCCGCACCCGGACGGTCCGCCGTCACGGCGGTCGCCGCAGCGGCGGCGAACACCTTCACCGGGTCGTGCAGCGGGGTCTCCTTGCTGATGACCACCCTGCTGACCGTGAAACCGGCGTCGATCCCCAGGCGGGCCAGGTGTTCGAGAAGGTGGCTCTTGCCGGCGCCGAACCCGCCGCCGAGCAGGAGGCCGGCCGGGTTCCCGGCTGCCGCAGCCTCGCGCAGCGCCGCGAAGCGGTCCTCGATGGCCGACTGCCCGCTGCCCATCGCCGCGACCGCGTCTCGGCTCGGCACACCCGACCGCAATGCCTCGATCGCCCGACGACCCGCTACCCCGGGGTCGGCCGCGACGCCACTCGTCGTCACGACAGTGCCTCCGGCGCCGCGGTCGGTGCGCCGATCCGGACCATGGTCGAGTACGGGTTGGCCCGAGATCGGTCCCGGACCTCGTCGACGACGCGTAGCCGCAGCGCGGTGTAGGTGGGCAGCCCACGTGCCTCGTCGTTGACCAGGTCGGCCGGCATCAGCACGGCCACGAACAGCCCTTCGGAGTCGTCAGTGCCGTCGATCAACTGGCGAAGCAGCTCGTACGCGTCGTGCGTCGCGGCCTTCGAGTAGTAGTAACCATCCCGCAGGCCGGCGGGTGGCCTGCGGGCCACTGCCAGCCGGGTCAGATCCAGGTGCATCACCAGGCCCGCGTGACCGGCCAGCCGCAGCCAGCGGGTCGTCGACAGCAGCAGCCGCCTGGCGTTGTGCCGGGCCACCTTGCCGTGCAGGCCGAGTTTGCGCAGGTCACCCGCGGGCACCCGCTCACCGCGCAGCCACCCGATGACCGTCTCCCGTTCGGCCTCGGTGACGTCGCCCCGACCGAGCCGCTCCTGGCACAACCGCAGCATGGCCACCCGGAACTCGTGGCTGAGCGCCGTGTCCCTGAGCACGATCTGCTCGACCGCCCGCCGTACACTGCGGTACAGCTCGGTCGCGTCCACCTCGTGATGGCCGGCCACGGCGGCGATGCCACATGCCTGACCGGTTCCGGGCGGCGGCGGAAAGCCTGCGTGGTCGAACGCCGACCGCACCACCGCACCGGCCAACTCGACCCAGTCCAGCTGGCGCGCCACGGTGGCGAAGACCTGATCGATCATGTGCACCCTGGTGGTGACGGCGTCCACCGCCGCGTGCGCGAACCCGTCGCCGAGGCGGTCCAGTCCGCTGGCCAGCTCCGACGCGGCGGGCTCGTCGACGGGGACCAGCAACTTGACCGCGGCGCCACCCCGCCCGACGTATCCGGCGAGGTACTCCTTGTCGAGAAAGTCCAGGAAGTCCGCTACCTCAAGGCATGTCCGGGTGGCGGGCCCCGCCGTGTGGAGCGCCGTCATGAGCGCGCGGCCGGTGATTCGTCGGCGGAGAACGACACTCCCCAGTAGCGCTGCTGCTGGCCGCTGCGAGCCACGGTGACGAGCACCCCGGCACCCTTCGTCCCGGTGCTCGCCGACCAGCGCAGCTGCCGAGGGCTGCGCGCTGTCGTGATGACCCCGCTCTGGTCGAGCAGGTAGAGATCGCGGGCGAACTCCTGCTTCGAGTACTGGGCTCGCTGCCCCGGCAGCATGGTCAACACCGACCAGATGTCGATGAGCCGGACCACGCCGTCCGGCTTCTTCTCCTCACCGGCGACGAGCAGCTCGTAGCCGGCGCGCAGGCTGTCGAGAAACGCCTCGGCCTTGAACCGCGGCGCCCGTTCCTGGGTCTTGGCGAGCAGACCGATCAACACCGAAGGGCGCAGCCGTCGCTCCCGCACCTTGTCGACCTCGACCGCCGCCTCGCCGGGCAGCACCCGCAGCAGCGACGGATAGCACAGCAGCCGGTCGTCCTCCTCGAACATCGTGACGCCCTTGGCCTCGGCCGCGACGAGCAGCTCCTTGGTGTAGGCGCCGGAGGCGAGATACGCCTGCTCGTCGACGTCGAAGCCGTCGTGCAGGGCCTGTGCTTGTTCGGCGAGGGCGGTCGCGGTCGCCTGCGCGGCGGCGAGCGCCTTGCGGGCGTCGCGGATCTGCCCGGTCCTCGCCCCGGCCAACGCCCTTCGCAGGTCGCGCGTGACGGCGGCGGCGGTCTTCAGCACACCGTCGACCTCACGTTCCGCGGCCGCCAACGTCTCCTCGAAGGTCCCGGCCGCAGCTCCGCCGGCCGCTGCTCGATCAACGCTCTGGTCGTCTGCCGTCGTCACTGGCTCGGACTCCTCGTCCACGGGAAGGACCGGACCCATCCGCGGGCGATCGCTGCGGATACAGTCGGGCCCGTGAATCGGCGACATCCATGGGTTGCCTCTCAGCGGCCCACCAATGTCGCCGGGCACGATATCCCAGGCGGAATGATCTACGTCGGGCGACACCTCCGGTCCGCCATCGGCACGACCGAACCAGCGCTGATCAACCCCGACCTGCCGGTCGCCCGGCATCGCTGCGCCACGACCGGCCACGACCTCGCGCCGTATCCCTCGTACCACCTGATCTCGGCGGCCGAGCGCGCGGCGTACCTGGCCTGGTTGGCCGACGGGCGGCGCGACGCCCAGGTGCCGATCGGCGTCGTGTGGTTGTTCTTCTTCGGCTTGGAACGACGGGTGCTCCTCGACGCGGCCGGCGACCCGGCGGTCAGGCTGGAGTTTCCCGTCATCGCCGAGGAGGTGCGCCGGCTGCGGGCGCTCTACGGCACCGCCAACCCCTCCTTCCATACCTGCTCCAGCAGCCTCCTCGACGCCGTCGAACTCCTCTCCGTGCACAGTGCCGAACGGCCGGGTGGGAACGCGCCGGCAGCGCCGCGCGGCGAACGGTCACCCGTCCCGATGGCGTTGCGCATCGCACTCTCCAGGTACGCGGCCGCCGGGCTGCCGGTGCCGGCCGACATCGCCCGCAGTTGGGCGTGGTTCCACCCGGCCCTGCTCCCCCGGACCCCGCAGACACGCTGCGCGCAGGAGTTCGACCGGCTCTTCCGGCTGCGCTACACCCAGCGGTTCGGAGCCGGTCTGGTCCCGCGGCCCACCGGCATCCCGCTGGAGCTGTGGTACCAGCCGAGCAGCCCCGGCCTCACCACCGTCGCGCTGAGCCGCGCCGACCTACCGGACGTGCTGAAGGAGCCGACGGCGACGAGGGAACTGGGGGTGCTCGTCGATGCCGTCACCGGCGCGCTCGACCCGTACAGCCGCTGGCTGGCCAAGACCCCCGATGGTCGCGGCACCCTCGCCGCGACGGCACTGCTGCCGGCCGAACTCCTCGACCGCGACGCCGGCCCGCTCGGGCGGTTGGCGTCGTGGGCCGATGCCCACCTCGCCGACCAGCCCAGTGCCGTCTTCGACGCGGCGGAGTTCACCGCGTTCTGGTCCGTCGCACGCCCCGAGCGGATGGCGAAGGACGAGGTGGTGTCGCTGATGCAGGTCCTGTCCCGGATCGGCCTCGGCGTCGAACCGGACGTCCGGTTCGGCGGCCCGGCGCTCACCCCGGGGCCGGCCGTGCTGTTCCGGCTCGGCGACGACGCCCCGGACGGTGCGCGCGCGGAGTTCCGCACCGCGGCGACGATGCTGCACCTTGCCGCGGGCGTGGTGTCCGCCACCGGTGCGGCGCACGCCTCCGGTGCGGCAGACGACACCGTCGCGGAGCCGATCGTCGCCGAACTGGCGACGACGGTCCGGCTGACCGCCGCCGAGCGCACGCGGCTGCTGGCCAGGCTGCGCTGGCTGCTCACGGCGGAGGTCGCCGGCACCGGACTCAGCCGCCGGATCGCCGCGCTCGACCAGCCGGAACGCAGCGCCACCGGCCACTTCCTGATCGCGGTGGCCACGCGGGCCCGCACCGTCTCACCCGCCGCGGTGGCCGCCTTGACCAGCGCGTACCGGATGCTCGGCCTGGACACCGAGCTGGTGATCCACCGCCTGCACCAGCGCAGCATCGGTGGCGGGTCACCGGACCGAGCGAGCCGCCGCCACGCCGAGGCCCCGGTGGTGGC
>JAEUJO010000053.1 GCA_016794615.1 Pseudonocardia sp.
TTACGTGGAACCGAGCAGCACGTCCGCGTCGAAGCAGGTCCGGTCGCCCGTGTGGCAGGCCGCGCCCGCCTGGTCGACGACCACCAGCAGCGCGTCGCCGTCGCAGTCGAGCCGCACCTCGCGCACGTGCTGGACGTGCCCCGACGTGTCGCCCTTGACCCAGTAGCTCTCCCGGCTGCGCGACCAGTACGTGGCGCGCCCGGTGGTCAGCGTGCGGTGCAGCGCCTCGTCGTCCATCCAGGCCACCATCAGCACCTCGCGGGTGTCGGCCTGCTGGACGACGGCGCACACGAGGCCGTCCACGGAGCGCTTGAGGCGGGCGGCGATCGCCGGATCCAGCGCCGACTCCCGCACTCGCTCGACCGCCGTCATCGACGGTCCCCGCAGCACCCCGAGGCAGCTGGTTCGCTCCCGGACCCGTTCACCGCACCTCCACGTGCTCCGCGCGCAGCGCGTCCTTGACCTGCCCGATCCGCAGCGTCCCGAAGTGGAACACGCTCGCCGCCAGCACGGCGTCCGCCCCGGCCCGCACCGCGGGTGCGAAGTGCTCCACCGCACCGGCGCCACCGCTGGCGATCACCGGCACGTCGACCGCGGCACGCACCGCCGCGATCATCTTGAGGTCGAACCCGGCGCGGGTGCCGTCGGCGTCCATCGAGTTGAGCAGGATCTCCCCCACGCCCAGCTCCGCGCCGCGCGCGGCCCACTCGACCGCGTCGATCCCGGTGCCGCGCCGCCCGCCGTGCGTGGTGACCTCCCAGCCCGACGGTGTCGGCGGGCTGCCCGCCGGGACCGTCCGCGCGTCGACCGACAGCACGATGCACTGCGACCCGAACCGCCGCGCCATCTCGCCGAGCAGCTCCGGCCGGGCGATCGCGGCGGTGTTCACGCTGACCTTGTCCGCGCCCGCCCGCAGCATGCGGTCGACGTCGTCGGGGGTGCGGATGCCGCCACCGACGGTCAGCGGGATGAACACCTGCTCGGCGGTGCGGTGCACGACGTCGACCATCGTCTCCCGGCCGCCCGACGACGCCGTGACGTCGAGGAACGTCAGCTCGTCCGCGCCCTCGGCGTCGTAGACGGCGGCCATCTCGACGGGGTCACCGGCATCGCGCAGGTTCTGGAAGTTGACGCCCTTGACCACCCGCCCGGCGTCGACGTCCAGGCAGGGGATGACGCGCACGGCAACGCCCACGGAGCAGAGGGTAGAGCGCATCGGCTCCGCCGGGATGACCGGTCCTGACCGGGCCGGGAGCCGGCGGGCCCCGATCCGGCGCGGGGCGCACGCATCGTGGCCGGATCGGTCACCGGGCCGCCGGGACGCGGCCGCGGTTCTGCTCGTCGCGCCATGCGAGCCAGTCCCGCAGCGGGCCGAGGTCGTAGCGCGGGCCGCTCGACGACACGGTGATCAGCGTGGTGCCGGCCGCGAGCAACCCGTCGCCGAGCTGCTCGGGCGCCCCGCGAACGCCGGCGGAACGTTCGATGGCGGCCGGGTCGCGGCCCTCCTCCGCACACCAGCGATCGAGCACGGTGTGCTTGTGCGCGAGAGTCTCGGGATCACCGAAGCCGTGCCAGATGTCGGCGTGCCGGGCGGTGAGCCGCAACGTCTTGCGCTCCCCGCCGCCGCCGACGAGGAGCGGGATCTTGCGGGTCGGCGGCGGGTTGAGCCGGTCCAGGCGGGCCTCGATCCGCGGGAGGGCGGCCGCGAGGTCGGCCAGCCGGCTGCCCGGCGTGCCGAACTCGTAGCCGTACTCGTCGTAGTCGCGCTGGAACCAGCCGGCGCCGACACCGAGGATGACCCGGCCCCCGCTGATGTGGTCGACGGTGCCCGCCATGTAGGCGAGGAGCTCGGGGTTGCGGTAGCTGTTGCAGGTCACCAGCGCGGTGAGCTCCACCCTGCTGGTCGCCTCGGCGAACGCGCCGAGCATCGTCCAGCACTCGAAGTGTTTGCCGTCTGGCTCGCCGAACAGCGGGAAGAAGTGGTCCCAGGTGCTGACGACGTCCACACCCGCCTCCTCCGCGGCGGCGACGGTACGGCGGATCTCGCCGTAGTCGGCGTGCTGGGGCTGGACCTGGAAGCCGATCCGGATCGGTCGCGTGATGGTGGCCACCCGCCGACCGTGCCACGCGACGGCGTGATCGGCAGCCCAGGACCCAGCCGACCCAGGACCCAGCCGACCCAGACCTCAGCCGACCGCGCGCACCGGCCGGACCGCCCGCACCGCGGCCAGCGCCTCGGGCAGGGTGAAGCGCCCGGCGTAGAGCGCCTTGCCGACGATCGAGCCCTCGATGTTCGCGCCCGCCGCGGCCGCCTCGGCCAGCGCGACGAGGTCGGCCACCTCGGCGATCCCGCCGGAGGCGATCACCGGCGCCGGCGTCCTGGCGGCGACGGCCCGCAGCAGCTCCACGTTCGGGCCCTTCAGCGTGCCGTCCTTGCTGACGTCGGTGACGACGTAGCGGGCACAGCCGTCGCGGTCGAGCCGCTCCAGGGTCTCCCACAGGTCGCCGCCGTCCGTCGTCCAGCCGCGGGCGGCCAGCCGGTGCGCGCCGCCGGAGATCTTGACGTCCAGCCCGACGGCGATCCGGTCGCCGTGCTGCGCGATCGCCTTCGCGCACCACTGCGGGTTCTCCAGCGCGGCGGTGCCGAGGTTGACCCGCGCGCAGCCGGTGGCCAGGGCGCGGTCGAGCGAGGCGTCGTCACGGATGCCGCCGGACAGCTCGACGGCCACGTCCAGCGTGCCGACGACGCCCGCCAGCAGCTCCGCGTTGCTGCCGCGGCCGAACGCGGCGTCGAGGTCCACGAGGTGGATCCACTCGGCGCCGTCACGCTGCCAGGCCAGCGCGGCGTCCAGCGGGTCGCCGTAGCCGGTCTCGGTACCGGCCTCGCCCTGGACCAGGCGGACGGCCTGGCCGTCGGCGACGTCGACGGCGGGCAGAAGGGTGAAACTCACGCGGGCGAGGGTACGGGCCACGGACCACACCCCGAACGGCGGCCGGGCATCCGGGTGCCGTTCCGGGTGCAGGTATCGCCTGGCCGGGATTGCAGCAAGGTGGCCATGCTGCAATCGCGTTGGTGCAGGGCCACCATGCTGCAAACACGTTGGTGCAGGGCCACCATGCTGCAATCACGCACGCACGCTGCAACCCCGCACCACCTGGAGCGGGCGTCAGCCCACGATGTCGCGCAGCCAGTTCCGCAGCACGGTCGCGCCCGCGTCGCCGGACTTCTCCGGGTGGAACTGGGTGGCGGCCAGCGCGCCGTTCTCCACGGCGGCCACGAAGTCTTCGCCGTGGTGCGCCCAGGTCACGAGCGGCGGGCGCACCGCCGTCGACCCCTCCATCTCCCACCGGCGCACGCCGAAGCTGTGCACGAAGTAGAAGCGGATGCCGGCGTCCAGGCCGGCGAACAGCGTCGAGCCGACCGGGACGCGCACGGTGTTCCAGCCCATGTGCGGCAGCACGTCCGCCTTGAGCCGCTCGACAGTGCCCGGCCACTGCCCGCAGCCCTCGGTGCGCTCGTCCCACTCGACGCCGCGCTCGAACAGCACCTGCATGCCGACGCAGATCCCCAGCACGGGCCGGCCGCCGGCGAGCCGGTGGTCGATGATGCTCGGCCCGTCGACCGCGCGCAGGCCCGCCATGCAGGCGGCGAACGCCCCGACACCCGGAACGACCAGCCCGTCGGCCTCCATCGCCGCCTGCCGGTCCGCGGTCACCGTGACGTCCGCACCCACCCGGCGCAACGCGCGCTCGGCCGAACGCAGGTTGCCCGACCCGTAGTCCAGCACGACGATCCGCGACACGACAGCAACGATAGATGAACCCGAGAGGTCAGGTTCCGCGGACGAACTGCAGATGCCAGTCCTGCGGACCGCGCTGGAGGTAGTCCACCGCGAACAGCCCCGGAGTGCGCCGCTCGATCTGGGCCAGCAGGGGGAGCGGGTCGTGCGGCGCGACCAGCACCAGCCCGCCACCCGGGCGCACGGTGTCCAGCGCTCCGAGGATCGTGGCGTGCCGGATGGCGTGCGGGATGGCCCGGGCGTCGAGCTCCGGGTAGCCCGGGCCGTCGGCCTCGTGGCACCCGCAGATGTGGCCGCCCGCCTCCGCGGGTCCGGTCCGGCCGCTCTCGCCCGCGCCGTCTCCGAGCAGCTCGCGCATCCCGGCCAGCAGATCGGCGAGGGCGACGTCGGGCGCCGCGGCCAGCAGCGGGAGGATCAGCTCGTTCTCCTTCGCCAGGTGCGCGGCGAACATCACCCGGAGTGCGTGGCCGGCCGCTGCCGCCCGCACGAGGTCCGGTGCGGCGGAGATCTCGCCGACCAGACCCGTGATCACCCGGTGCTCGTCGAGCATCCCGTCCACGAGGAGCCTGGCCTCGGCCATCCCGCGTGCCGCGGGGTAGAGCGTCTCCTCCTCGGCGAGAGCGTGCGGCACCAGCTCTCGGTTGCACCATTCGACGAGCTCGTGGCGTTCCCGGTCGGCGGCCGGGCCGCCGCCGGCCGCCGCCCCGAGGAGCGCCTCGACCCGCAGGCCAAGTGCCCCCGCCAGCTGGGCGTGGTGCTGCTCCACGGCGGCGACCGCGGCCGCCTCGGCCTCGTTCGACGCGATGACGACGCTGTCCGCGCCTGCCTTGTTCACGACTGCTGCCCCTCCGCTGGACGCCGGTGTGACCCACCCGGTGGCGGGCCCACCCCAGATTTTACTACACTGAATCCGTGAAAAATAGCGCCCGCGGGCTGGGCCCTCGACCGGCCCGCCGGGCGTCCCGACACCCGGCGCTACCGGCGTCGAGGGAGTCGGTGCTCGAGGTCCTCGACGAGCGAGGGGAGCCGCTCTCCCTCGCGGCGCTGGCCACGGCGACCGGGCTGCACATCAACACCCTTCGGGACCATCTCGACGCCCTGACCGGTGCCGGGCTCGTGCGCCGGGAGCGGGCCCCCGTCGCGGGCCGGGGCCGGCCGGCCTGGCTCTACAGCGCGGTACCCGACGAGCTGCCCGCCGGGGTGGCCGAGTACGCCGGGCTCGCGTCGGCGCTGGCCGAGACGATCGAGCAGACGAGCAGCACCCCCCGCCGCGACGCGGTGGAGGCGGGCAGGCGGTGGGGCAGACAACTCGCGAGCGACCGCGGGTTGGGCGGCGGCCGCCCCGCGGACGCTCGGCGACGCACCGTGCAACTGCTCGACGATCTCGGGTTCGCCCCGCGGCCGGACGCCCGGTGCGCGGCCGTCCGGCTGACCCGCTGCCCGCTGCTCGAGGCCGCACGCCGCCATCCCGAGATCGTCTGCGGGGTGCATCTCGGGATCGTCCGCGGCGCCATCGAGGCGCAGGGCGGGAACGCCGACGGCGTGGACCTGCTGGCGTTCAGCGAGCCGGGGGCCTGCCTGCTCGACCTGGGGGGCACCGGGGGCCACGGCGAGGAGCGGCAGCCGTGACCGCCCTGTCGGCGACGGTCGTCCGGTGGTGGCGCGCCGGCTTCGTGCCGCCCGCCGCGCTCGCGCTGCTCGCCGGGCTCGATGCCGCGCTGATCCTGCTCGGCGTCCCGGCCCCGGTCACCTCCGACCGGCTGCCCGACGTGCACGGGATCCTGCTCGTGCTGGGTTTCGTCGGCACCCTGGTCTCGCTCGAACGGGCCGTGGCGCTGCGGCACCCGGCCGGGTTCGCCGCTCCCGCGGCGCTCGGCCTCGGCGGCCTGCTGCTGCTCTCCCCCGCCCCGCTCGCCGCGGGCCGGGCGGCGCTGCTGCTCGGCACGCTCGCGCTGGTGGGCGTGTACGTCCCGCTGTGGCGCAGGCAGCGCGACGACGCGGTCCTCGTCCAGGCCTTCGGCGCGGTGCTGGCGGCGGGCGCGGCGCTCCTGTGGCTCGCCGGCGTCGGCGTCCCGGTGCTGCTCCCCTGGCTGGTGGGCTTCGTGGTGCTCACCATCGGTGGCGAGCGCCTCGAGCTCGCCCGGCTGGCGATGGGGCCGCGGGCCGGGTCGGCGTTCCTCGCCCTGAGCACCGCGCTGGTCGCGGGCGTCGTGGCCGCCCTGCTCTGGCCCGGCGTGGGCTACCCGCTCCTCGGGCTCGCGCTGCTCGCGCTCGTCGGCTGGCTCGCCGTGCACGACGTCGCGCGGCGGACGATCCGGTCCACCGGGCTCGCCCGGTTCGCCGCGGGATGCCTGCTGGCCGGGTACGGCTGGCTCGCGGTGGCCGCCGTCTGCTGGCTGCTCGGCGCGGCGGCACCGGACGGAGCGGGCTACGACGCCGTCGTGCACGCCGTGTTCCTCGGCTTCACCTTCTCGATGATCATGGCGCATGCACCGGTGATCCTGCCCGCGGTGCTGCGCCTGCCGCTGCCCTACCACCCGGCGATGATCGCGCCGGCCGTCCTGCTCCACGGCTCGCTCGCGCTGCGGCTGTGGGCCGGCAGGCTGGATGGGGCCCACGGCGCCCACGGCGCCTGGCAGGTCGGCGGCCTCCTCAACATCACCGCGGTGCTGCTGTTCGCCGGGGTGGCGGCCTGGTCGTCGGTGCGCGCCGCGCACCGGGGCGGTGCGCAGTGAGGGGCGGGTTCTGGCCGCTGCGCGACCTCCCGGCGGCGCTCTGGCTGGTCGCCGTCGTCGTCGTGGCGGCGGTGCACCCGTTCGTGGCGGTGCCGGGGTGGCTGCTGATCCACCTGCTGCTGCTCGGCGCCGTGACCCACTCGATCGTCGTGTGGAGCAACCACTTCGCCGAGACCCTGCTGCACGCCCCGACGGGGCCGGGCGAGCGGCGCCGGCAGTCGTGGCGGCTCGTCCTGCTCAACGGCGGCGCGCTGCTGGTGGTCGTCGGCGTGCCGAGCCAGGTCTGGGGGTTGACCCTGACCGGCGCCTGCCTCGTCGCCGCGGCCGTCGGCTGGCACGGCGCCTCGCTGGTCCACCGGCTGCGCCGCGCGCTGCCCTCCCGGTTCCGGCCGCTGGTGCGCTACTACGTCGCCGCCGCGGCGTGCCTGCCGGTCGGCGCCGGGCTGGGCGCGACCCTGGCCCGCGGGCTCGCCGACCCGCTGCACGACCGGGTCGCCCTGGCCCACGTCGCGGTCAACGTGCTCGGCTGGATGGGCCTGACCGTCGTCGGGACGCTGGTGACCCTCTGGCCGACGATGCTGCGCACCCGCATGGCCGAGGGGGCCGAACGCGCCGCATACCGTGCCCTTCCGCTGCTCCTCGGCGCCGTCGCGGTCGCGGCCGCGGGGGCACTGGCCGGGCTCGCCCTGCTCGCCGCCGCGGGCGTGCTGGGCTACCTCGGCGGGCTGGCGCTGGTCGGGCGGGCGTTCGTCGCCACCGCGCGCGCGAAGCCGCCCACGTCGTACCCCACCTGGTCCGTGCTCGCCGCCGCGGCCTGGCTCGCCGCAACGCTGATCGTGCTGGTCGTGGCCGTGGCGGCGGCGCCGTCGTGGGCCGCGGTCGGCACCCGGCTGGACGCCCTCGCCGTGCCGCTCGCGGCCGGGTTCGGCGCCCAGGTGCTGCTCGGCGCGCTGTCCTACCTGATCCCGGTCGTGCTCGGGGGCGGCCCCGCGGCGGTGCGCGCCGCGAACGCCGAGTTCGAGCGGGCCGGCGCGCTGCGGATCACCCTCGTCAACGGCGGGCTGCTCCTGTGCGTGCTCCCGGTGCCGAGCCTGGTGCGGGTGCTGTGCTCCGTCCTCGTCCTGGTCGGGCTGGCCGGCTTCCTGCCCCTGGCGTTCCGGGGGATGCGCGCGTCGCGCCGGGCGAAGGCCGACCCGCCGCCGCGGCCCCGCGGCGATCGGAGCGGGCCGGATCCGCGGGCGACCGGCCGGGCCCGCGGCGGGCCGGCGGTCGGGTTGGCCGCGCTCGTGCTCGCCGTGACCGCCGGGGTCGCCGCCGACCCGGCCGCGCTCGTCGCCCGGACCGCCACCGCGACCGCACCGGGTACCGGCGAGACGACCCGGGTCGCGGTGCAGGCCGTGGGCATGCGGTTCGTCCCGTCGCGGATCGAGGTGCCCGCGGGCAACCGGCTCGTCATCGACCTGACCAACACCGACGACCGGCAGGTGCACGATCTCGTGCTCGACACCGGGCAGGCATCGGGCCGGCTCTCCCCCGGCGGGTCGGCCACCGTCGACGCCGGCGTGGTCGGTGGTGCCGTCAGCGGCTGGTGCTCGATCGTCGGCCACCGGCAGATGGGCATGGTGCTCGACATCGCGGTCACGGGCTCACCCGCCGCACGGCCCGACCCGGGCGCGGCCGGGGCGGCACGCCCGGTCACCGCCGCAGGCGACCTCGACTTCCTGGCCGAGCCCGGGCCGGGGTTCACCGCGCACGACCCGGCGTTGCCGCCGCTTCCGAGCGGTACCGTCCATCGCCGGACGTTCACCGTGCGCGAGCTGGACCGGGAGGTCGCGCCGGGCGTGAGCCAGCGCCTCTGGACGTTCGACGGGGCGGCGCCGGGGCCGACGCTGCACGGCAGGGTCGGCGACACCTTCGAGATCACCCTGGTCAACGGCGGCAGCATCGGCCACTCGATCGACTTCCACGCCGGCTCGCTCGCCCCCGACCAGCCGATGCGCACCATCGCGCCGGGCGAGTCGCTGGTCTACCGGTTCACCGCGACCCACGCCGGCGCCTGGATGTACCACTGCTCGTCGATGCCGATGTCGGCGCACATCGCCAACGGGATGTTCGGCGCGGTCGTCATCGACCCGCCGGGCCTGCCGACGGTGGACCGCAGCTACGTGCTCGTGCAGTCGGAGCTGTACCTCGGCCCGCAGCACGGGACCGTCGACGTGGACGGGCTGCGCGCGGAGCGACCGGACGCCGTGGTGTTCAACGGCTACGCCAACCAGTACGACCACCGGCCGCTGACCGCGCGGGTCGGGGAGCGGGTCCGGATCTGGGTCCTCGACGCCGGACCCGACCGGGCCACGGCGTTCCACGTCGTCGGCGGCCAGTTCGACACCGTGTACGCCGAGGGTGGCTACCGGCTGCGCCCGGATACCGGCGACGGCGGCAGCCAGGCCCTCGCCCTCGGCCCGTCCCAGGGCGGCTTCGTGGAGCTGAGCTTCCCGGAGGCCGGGCACTACCCGTTCGTCTCGCACTCCATGGTCGACGCCGAGCGCGGCGCGCACGGGATCGTCGCCGTGACCGGGTGAGGCTCACCCGACCACGAAACCTGTCGGCCCGCCGCTCCCGCTTGCGGACGTGCACCGATCCAGGCCCCTGACGTTCCTCGAACGCGGGGCGGAGAACCAGGACCTGCAGATTCTTGGTGTCAGCTCACTCCGGGAACTGGTGAAAGCATCCGCGACGGACGACAATCGAACGCATGTTCGTTCGGGTGAACGAGTCGGGCCGCCATGCGATCGGGGCTCAGTCCGTCCAGGCGCTGAACACAGTCCGTGAGGCCTCTACGCTGCCGCGCATGGCCACATGGGACGACGACGAGCGGGCGGCGCTGGTCGCACTGCTGCGCGCGCGCCCCAACGGCCTCAACTGGCCACAGATCATGGGCGAGGTCGACCAGCGGTCGAGTGCGTCGGCGTTCTGGCACGAGTTCTACCCGCCGAACCTGCTCGACGCCGCCGCGCCGGAGCTGGAGCAGGCTGCCCGCGACATCGCCGAGTGGCAGACGGCCGGGCTCGGGTTCCTCACCTTCCTCGACGACGACTACCCGGCGCAGCTCCGCGCGATCCACGACCTGCCGCCGGTGCTGTTCCACCGCGGCACGCTGGTCGACGGCGACGTCGGCATGTCAGTCGTCGGGTCACGCAACGCCTCGCCACGCGGCCTGGCCGCTGCCGGCGTCATCGCGACGGGCCTGGTCGAGCGCGGCATCTCGGTGGTGTCCGGGCTGGCGAAGGGCATCGACACCGCCGCGCACACCGCCGCGCTGGAAGCCGGTGGACGAGCCGTCGCGGTGATCGGCACCGGCCTCACGAAGTACTTCCCGGCGGAGAACCGGGCGCTCCAGGACCGCATCGCGGCCGAGGGGCTGCTGATCTCGCAGTTCTGGCCGGACGCCGGGCCGTCCAAGCACAGCTTCCCGATGCGCAACACGGTGATGTCCGGCTACGGCC
>JAEUJO010000125.1 GCA_016794615.1 Pseudonocardia sp.
ATCGCCCACGACGACGGGTGCGCGATCACCTGGACCGTCGAGATCCCTCGGGCGAGGTCGCGGCCGGCCGTCCGGAAGACCTCGGTCGCGTGGTCGCTGCACGCCTCGATCGGCTCCGCGAGCGACACGGCGTAGTCGATGTCAGCGACGGTCCGCCCGCTGACCTCCTGAACACGGTCGACGATCGCTCGTGTGCTGGCCGTCGCCTCCAGGCATCCGAGCTTGCCACACCCGCACTTGACACCGTCCTCGTGCAGCGTGAAGTTGCCGATCTCCATCGGCATGCGCTTCGACACGTCGCCGTCGATGATCAGCTTGGCGCCGATGCCCTCCGAGATCAGCAGCACGGCGCGGCACGACTCGTCCGGGGACGGGTAGAACCACCGGTCGTAGGTGGCGTAGCCCACGACATCGTTGAGGATGTGCGTGGGGAGCCGTGTCGCGCGCTCGACCATGTCCGCGAGCGGAACGTCCTCCCACAGGGCGGTCGAGGATCCCGTGCGGCCCCGCCGGCGAAAGGCGTGGACCACTCCGGTCCGGGCATCGACCGGCCCGCCGATCTGCACACCGAGGTGGACCGGCGTGCCGGCGATCAGCGCGCGGTGCTCGGCGCGCATGTCGGCCACGAGAGCGGCGATCCCCGCCGTCACCGCCTCCGGCGACATCACCGGCTGGGGTCGGTGCGCGCGCTCGATGATCTCCCCGTCCGCCCCCACCAGCACCGCCCGCAGCTCGCCGGGCAGGATCTCGATGCCGATCGCCAGCCCGGTCAGCCGCCGCCACGCCCGCACCCGGGAGTCGCGCACCGACTCATCGAGTAGTACGTCACGCTCAGCGTCACCCTCCACCACCATCTGCTCGGCAACGCGGCAGAGAGTCTCGCCCAGCAGGTGCCGTGCCGCCTGCGCCGCGGGAGAGTAAGGGCGCGTGGTGAAGCCCGTCAGGCACAGCGAGGTGGGGAACGCCTCGCTGTCGTCGGCACCGCCGTCGAACTCGATGCACAGCAGGTCGTCGACCACCCGATCGTAGGCCGGCTTCAGCGGCAGGATCTCGACGATCAGCGCGTCGTCCTCGACGACGTGACGCAGTCGCACGACCGGGTGCTCGCGCCACGCGAGCCGCGTCGCCAGCCGGCGGGTGAACGCGATCGCGCGCTCCCGGCCGAGGTGGGTCACGGAACGGGCATCGGTCTTCCCCGGCGCGCGTGCCGCGCCGAACTCGTGGTCGGGCAGCTCAGCGGACATCACGGACGACCCTCCGTCTCGGTGAAAATGCGGTCGATCTTCTTGTGGGCGCCTTCGAGGATCGAGATGACCTCGTCACCTGAGCGGTTGACATGGGGTGCGGTGGCGGCCGCGGTGCCGTGCTTGCGCCACTCGCGCACGACGAGGACCTCCTCGGCGGTCAGGCCGAAGAGCGCTTCGATCTTGCGGGTGCCGCGCTCGTACTCCTTGCGCACCGAGGCGTAGCTGCGGTGGACGAGCTCGGCGAAGTCCTTCAGCGGCATGTCGACGCCGGTGCAGCGCAGCGCGACGACCTGGGCCTCGTGCAGGGTGAGCCCCAGCTGGACCAGGTGTTTGACGTCGAGCGTCACCGGGCCGGGCGGATCCGGCGCAGGCCGGCGGGTGGCCATGTCGTACTCGATGGCCTGGAGGTCCGCGTCGCTGACGGTCTCCTCCCGGCCGCCGCGGCGCACCATGTCCTTGGCGGTCCAGTCGACCCGGCTGCCGAGCCAGGTCCGCACGCCGCGGTTGCCCTCGTCGACCGTCGTGCTGCGGCGAAGCATGCTGAGCATCAGCTCCTGACACAGCTCGTCGGCGTCCAGCCGCAGGTGGTGAGCGGTGGCCCGGACCCGGCAGCGCAGCCACTCACCCTGAACGGCCAGCAACCGTTCGATCCGCTCTGCCGCGGGGTTGGGCTCCGCGACCGGTCGCCGGTGCCGGCGTAGGACCTCGCGGGGGTCGGCACGGTGGGAGACTGCAGAGGCCGGGTGAGGGCTGCCAGGTGACACGGACCACCTCCGAGGTCGACGCAGACTGCGCTACGTGACCCCGTCCCAGCCGTGTGACTGTTGTGAGTCAGGTCACATCGACTCGGGTGGCCGGGCCGTGGAGCAGGCGGTCGCCCTGCGCGGATACGCGCCGGCAGCGCGCCGATGTGACGGCGCCGCGGGTCACGTTCGCCGGACCCGGGCCCGTACCTCCTCCCGAGCGGTTCGAGGGAAACCGTTCGTCTGCGAGGTCGCCATGAACAGCCTGCCCGCCAACTTCCCGGAGCTCGCGCTCCTGCTCGCGCTGCTGCTCTCGGTGGTCTTCTGGAACGTCATCCGCCTCGTTCTCGCCGTGCTGGCCGCCGGGTTCGTCCTGCTCGTCACGGTCGGCATGGCGGGATACGGCGTGCTCGAGCTGCTGGCGCGATGAGGGGAGATCCCGTATCTCCCGCCGGTGTTCGGGCTCGGTCCCACGGGGAATCCCGAACACAGAGGAGTGATGACGCATGGCCCACCCCGTACCGAAGCGCCTGAGTCGCGTGCTGAGCGACCTGCACCACGGCAGCCGGGCCGTCGCCGGGCCGGAGGCCGGGGACGCCGCGGCTCTGGCCGAGGTGATCCAGGACGCGGCGCCGCCGCTGGAGGCGATCTCCACACCGTTCGGCTACCTGTTCGGTGACCTGGTGGACGAGTACCCGGCGGGGCATCTGCCCGTCGAGCCGGCGAGCACCGTCGTCGCCGGGCTCAAGGCGCTCGGTTCCGCGATGGTGGACGCGCCGCCCGACGGTGACCCGAACTCCACCATCCCGCCCGTCTACACCTACTGGGGTCAGTTCGTCGACCATGACGTCACCGCGAACACCGACCGCAACGACGTCGTGTCGATCCTCGGCGAGCCGCTGACGCCGATCGAGCCCGACCTGGTGCCCGGCACCCTGCGCAACCTCCGCGAGCCCGCGCTGAACCTCGACTCGGTGTACGGCAACGGACCGGGGGCGCCCGACGTCGACGACGAGGTGCCCTACGACGGCATCACCTTCCGGCTCGGCCCGCTCACCCCCGTCACCTTCCCGGACCAGGTCGCCGTGCCCGGTGACGACCTCCCGCGGGTGTCGGCCACCGGCACGGCCCGCGTCGGCGACTCGCGCAACGACGAGAACCTCGTCGTCGCGCAGCTGCACCTCGCGTTCCTGAAGTTCCACAACGCGGTCGTCGAGTGGCTGGCCACCAACGAGCCGCAGCTCTGCGACGACGGGGCGCGCTTCGCGCGGGCCCGCGAGCTGACGCGCTGGCACTACCAGTCGATCGTCGTCAACGACTTCCTGCGCACCGTGGCGATGAGCTCGGTCGTCGACGAGGTGCTGGCGGACCCCGTGCCGGACAAGGTGACCGGCCCCGACGGTGAGGTGTTCATGCCGCTGGAGCACTCGGTGGCGGCCTACCGGTTCGGGCACAGCATGGTGCGCGCGCAGTACGACCACAACGAGAACTTCGGGCGGTTGCAGGACGGCACCGAGCGGACGCCCGTGCGCCGGGCCGAGTTCGCGGAGCTGTTCCAGTTCACCGGCAACGGGATCATCCAGGGCACCGGCGGGCTGCCGACCCTGCCGGACAACTGGCCCATCCGCTGGACCCGGTTCACCGACAGGGGCTCGCCGTTCCCGGACCGCTTCGCCCGCAAGATCGACACCCGGCTGTCGCCGCCGCTGAAGGACCTGTCCAACGAGGGCAACGACGAGACCGACCTGCGCCTGCGGCGCATCCTCAAGCGCCTCGCGGTGCGCAACCTGCTCCGGGGCTACCGGCTGGGGCTGCCGACCGGGCAGGCCGTCGCCGCGGCGCTGGGGGCCACCCCGCTGACCGCCGACGAGCTGACCGGCGGCGACCAGGGCGTGGTCGACGCGCTGGTCGACGGCGGCTTCGTCGACGCCACCCCGTTGTGGTTCTACGTGCTCAAGGAGGCCGAGGTGCACGGCCAGGGGCAGCACCTGGGCGAGGTCGGCAGCCGGATCGTGTGCACGACGCTGATCGGGCAGATCCAGGCCGACCCCGAGTCGTACCTGAACCGGCCCGGCGGGGCCTGGACGGCCGTCGAGGGCGTCAAGCTCGCCGGCGGCGGCGAGGTGGACTCGATCCGTACCTTCCTGGAGTTCGCGGGCGTGCAGACCTGACCCGGTCGTGAGGGTGCCCGCCGTGACGCTCCGTCGCGGCGGGCCCGTCACGTAGGTTGGGGCCCATGCAGACCTGGGACCCGGTCGACATCCCCCGCCTGCCGGGCAGCGGCCCGCCGCTACGCCTGCACGACACGTCCACCGGCGAGGTCGCGACCACCGCGCCCGGTCCCGAGGCGCTCCTGTACGTCTGCGGGATCACCCCCTACGACGCCACCCACCTCGGGCACGCCGCGACCTATCTGGCCTTCGACCTGGTCAACCGGTACTGGCGCGACCGGGGCCACGACGTGAACTACGTCCAGAACGTCACCGACATCGACGACCCGCTGCTCGAACGCGCCGCCCGCGACCAGGACGACTGGGTGGTGCTCGGCATGCGCGAGACCGCGCTGTTCCGGGAGGACATGGAGGCGCTGCGGGTCGTGCCGCCGCGGCACTACGTCGGGGCGGTCGAGGCGATGGGGGAGATCGCCGAGCTGGTCGGCAAGCTGCTCGCCGCGGGCGCGGCCTACCGCGTCGACGACGCGCAGTTCCCGGACGTCTACTTCGACAGCGCGGTGACCGGGCACTTCGGCTACGAGAGCCGCTACGACGAGCAGACCATGATCCAGCTGTCCCGCGAGCGCGGCGGCGACCCGGACCGGCCCGGCAAGCGGCACCCGACGGACGCGCTGCTGTGGCGGACGGCCCGCGAGGGTGAACCGTCGTGGGAGTCCGACCTCGGCCCGGGGCGGCCGGGCTGGCACGTCGAGTGCGCGGCGATCGCCCTGAACCGGCTCGGCCCGCAGATCGACGTGAACGGCGGCGGATCGGACCTGATCTTCCCGCACCACGAGTGCGGGGCCGCCCACGTCGAGGCGCACACCGGCGTCCATCCCTTCGCCGAGCACTACGTGCACGCCGGGATGATCGGGCTGGACGGCGAGAAGATGAGCAAGAGCCGCGGCAACCTGGTGTTCGTCTCCAAGCTGCGCAGCCGGGGGGTCGACCCGAACGCGATCCGCCTGGCCCTGCTCGCCGGGCACTACCGCAGCGACCGGCCGTGGACCGACGACCTGCTCACCGCCGCGCAGGAGCGGCTCGGGAGGTGGCGGGCCGGTGTCGCGCGCGACCGCGGCCCGGACGGGGCCGCCCTCGTCGCCGCGCTGCGCAACCGGTTGGCCGACGACCTCGACACCCCCGGCGCGCTCGCGGCCGTCGACACCTGGGCGGCCGGAGAGGGCGACGACGCGACGGCGCCGGGGCTGGTCCGTGCCGCGGTCGACGCCCTGCTCGGGGTCGCGCTGTAAGGCCCGCCCGTGTCGGCGTGCGGGGTGGCCCGGCTGTGATCAGGCCCCGCCGCCCTGGCCCCGCCGGCGCAGGTAGCGCTCGAAGTCCGCCGCGATCTCGTCGCCGCTGGCCTTCGACAGGTCGTCGTCGTCCGCGGACGCCTCGGCCTGCTGCTCGAGCTGGCGGACGTACTCGCGCACCTCGTCGTCGGCCTCCGCCATCTCGCTGACCGTGCGCTCCCACTCCTCGGCCTGCTCCGGCAGCGCCCCCAGCGGCACCTCGACGTCGAGGACCTCCTCGATGCGGTGCAGCAGCGCGACGGCCGCCTTCGGGACGCGGGCCTGCGAGACGTAGTGCGGCACGGACGCCCAGAACGAGACGGCCGGGACGCCGGCTTCGACGCAGGCGTTCTGGAAGACCCCGACGATCCCGGTCGGGCCCTGGTAGCTGGTGGGCTCCACGCGCAGCTCCGCCGCCGAGGCCGCGTCGTAGGAGGTGCCGCTGACCGGTGTCGGGCGGGTGTGCGGCGTGTCGGTGAGCAGCGCGCCGAGCGTGATGACCTTCGTCACGCCGAGCCGCTCGACGTACCCGAGCAGCTCCGCGCAGAACGCGCGCCACCGCAGGTTGGGTTCGATCCCGTTGACGAGCACGACGTGCCGCTCGGTGCCCGGGATCTGCGCGACCGACAGCCGGGTGGTCTGCCACTCGATGCGGCGGGTGACCCCGTCGGCCAGCTTCACGAGCGGGCGCGTGACCTGGAAGTCGTAGTACTCCTCCGGGTCGACCGACGCCAGCGGTGCCGCGTCCCAGGTGAGCTCGAGGTGCTCCAGCGCGGTGCTCGCGGCCTCCCCGGCGTCGTTCCAGCCCTCGAACGCGGCGATCATCACCGGGTCGACGAGCGTGGGTACGGTGTCGTCGGGACCGGTGCTCGGCTCGCGGTCGGTCATCGGACCAGCCTACGGCGCCGGGCGTCCAGCGGAGGGACGGAGGGCCCGCCGGTAACCTCTCAGGGTGCCCGGCGAACTCTCCGACGTGCAGGACCTGCCGTCCCGCTCCCGCTTCCTCGATGTCCTCCACGAGCGTGTCGTGGTGGCCGACGGGGCGATGGGGACCATGTTGCAGGACGCCGGTGAGCGCGGCGACCTGGTGTTCGACGACTTCGCGGGCCTCGAGGGCTGCAACGAGATCCTCAACGACACGCGCCCGGACGTCGTGGCGGGTATCCACCGGGCGTACTTCGCGGCGGGCGCGGACGCGGTGGAGACCAACACGTTCGGGGTGAACCTGCCCAACCTCGCGGACTACGGCATCGCGGACCGGATCCGGGAGCTGGCCGAGAAGGGCGCCCAGATCGCCCGGCAGGTCGCCGACGAGATGTCGGGGCCGGACCGGCCGCTGTTCGTGCTCGGCTCGGTCGGCCCGGGCACCAAGCTGCCCACGTTGGGCCACGAGTCCTACGTCCGGCTGCGTGACGCCTACAGCGAGTGCGGCCGCGGGCTGCTCGCCGGCGGGTCCGACGCGCTGGTGGTCGAGACCTGCCAGGACCTGTTGCAGGTCAAGGCCGCGGTGCTGGGGTTGCACCGGGCGATGGCCGCCGAGGGCCGCCGGGTCCCGATCGTCACCAACGTGACGGTGGAGACCACCGGCACGATGCTGCTGGGCAGCGAGATCGGAGCGGCGCTGACGGCGATCGAGCCGCTCGGGGTCGACCTGATCGGGCTCAACTGCGCCACCGGCCCCGCGGAGATGAGCGAGCACCTGCGCACGCTGGCCAAGCACGCGCGCATCCCGCTGTCGGTGATGCCGAACGCCGGGCTGCCGCAGCTGGGCCCGCGCGGCGCGGAGTACCCGTTGACCCCGGACGAGTTGGCCGAGGCGCTGGCCGGGTTCGTCCGCGACTACGGGCTGCGGCTGGTCGGCGGCTGCTGCGGGACCACCCCGGCGCACGTCCGCGCGGTCGCCGAGGCGATCCCGGCGGTCCCGCCCGCGCGGCGCCACCCGCGCCCGGAGCCCGGTGTCAGCTCGCTCTACGCGCCGGTGCCGTTCCGGCAGGACACCTCGGTGCTGATGGTCGGGGAGCGGACCAACGCCAACGGCTCGAAGGCGTTCCGCGAGGCGATGCTGGCGCAGCGCTGGGACGACTGCGTCGCGACGGCCCGGGAGCAGACCCGCGACGGCGCGCACCTGATCGACCTCAACGTCGACTACGTGGGCCGCGACGGCGCCGCCGACATGGCGGAGCTGGCCGGGCGGCTGGCCACCGCGTCCACCCTGCCGATCATGCTCGACTCCACCGAGCCGGAGGTGCTGCGCGCCGGGCTGGAGCGCCTGGGCGGGCGCTGCATCGTCAACTCGGTGAACTACGAGGACGGTGACGGGCCCGGCTCGCGGTTCCAGCGGATCATGGCGCTGGTCCGGGAGCACGGCGCCGCGGTCGTCGCGCTGTGCATCGACGAGGAGGGCCAGGCCCGCACCGCCGACTGGAAGGTCCGGATCGCCGACCGGCTGATCCGCGACCTCACGGCGAACCACGGCATGCGGGTCGAGGACATCGTCGTCGACACCCTCACCTTCCCGATCACCACCGGGCAGGAGGAGGTCCGCCGCGACGCGCTGGAGACGATCGAGGCGATCCGCGAGCTCAAGCGCCGCCACCCGGCGGTGCAGACCACGCTGGGCATCTCGAACGTGTCGTTCGGCGTGAACGCCGCGGCCCGGCAGGTGCTGAACTCGGTGTTCCTGCACGAGTGCGTCAACGCCGGTCTGGACACCGCGATCGTGCACGCCTCGAAGATCCTCCCGATGAGCAAGATCCCCGACGAGCAGCGCGGGGTGGCGCTGGACCTGGTCTACGACCGGCGCCGCGAGGGATACGACCCGCTGACCCGGCTGATGGAGCTGTTCGAGGGCGTCACCGCCGCGGCCGCGAAGGCCGGGCGGGCGCAGGAGCTGGCCGGGCTGCCGCTGTTCGAGCGGCTGGAGCGGCGGATCGTCGACGGGGAGCGCAACGGGCTGGAGGCCGACCTCGACGCCGCCCTCGAGCGGCGGCCCGCCCTGGAGATCATCAACGACACGCTGCTGTCGGGGATGAAGACCGTCGGCGAGCTGTTCGGGTCCGGGCAGATGCAGCTCCCGTTCGTGCTGCAGTCCGCCGAGGTGATGAAGACCGCGGTGGCCCACCTCGAGCCGCACATGGACAAGACCGACAGCGGCGGCCCAGGTTCCGGGGCAAAGGGCACGATCGTGCTGGCCACGGTCAAGGGCGACGTCCACGACATCGGCAAGAACCTCGTCGACATCATCCTCGGCAACAACGGCTACACCGTGGTCAACCTCGGCATCAAGCAGCCGATCTCGACGATCCTGGCCGCCGCCGAGGAGCACCGCGCCGACGCCGTGGGCATGTCCGGGCTGCTGGTCAAGTCGACGGTGGTGATGAAGGAGAACCTGCAGGAGATGAACTCCCGCGGGGTCGCCGCGACGCTTCCGGTGTTGCTCGGCGGTGCGGCGCTGACCCGCTCCTACGTGGAGAACGACCTCAGCGAGGTCTACGAGGGCCGCGTCGACTACGCCCGCGACGCGTTCGAGGGCCTGCGGCTGATGGACGCGACGATGGCCCGCGCGCGGGGCACCGCGCCGCAGGTCGACCCCGTCGAGGAGGCCAAGCGGGCCGAGCGCAGGGCCCGCCACGAACGCTCGCAGCGGGTCGCGGCCCGCCGCAGGGCCGCCGAGGCCGCGCAGGCCGGGCCGCTGCCGCAGCGCTCGGACGTCGCGCTCGACAACCCGATCCCGACCCCGCCGTTCTGGGGCACCCGGGTCGTCAAGGGCCTGGCCGTGGCCGAGTACGCCGGGCTGGTCGACCAGCGCGCGCTGTTCCTGGGCCAGTGGGGGCTGCGCGGCGCCCGGGTGGGTGCCGGGCCGTCGTACGAGGAGCTGGTCGAGACCGAGGGCCGGCCCCGGCTGCGGTACTGGCTCGACCGGCTGGCCACCGAGGGCGTGCTGTCGGCGGCCGCGGTGGTCTACGGCTACTTCCCGGCCGTCGCCGAGGGCGACACGCTGGTCGTGCTCGACGGGCCGGCGCCGGACACGGGGGAGCGGGCCCGGTTCACCTTCCCCCGCCAGCGCCGCGACCGGCACCTGTGCCTGGCCGACTTCTGGCGGCCCCGCGCGCTGGCCGTCGAGCACGGCGAGGTGGACGTGCTGCCGCTGCACCTGGTCACGATGGGCCAGCCGATCGCCGACTACGCCAACGAGCTGTTCGCCAAGGACGCCTACCGCGACTACCTCGAGGTGCACGGCCTGGGCGTGCAGCTCACCGAGGCGCTGGCCGAGTACTGGCACCGCCGCATCCGTGAGGAGCTCACCTTCCCGACCGGCGCACCCGTCGCGGCCGAGGACCCCACCGACGTCGAGGACTACTTCAAGCTCGGCTACCGCGGCGCCCGCTACTCGCTGGGCTACGGCGCCTGCCCCAACCTCGACGACCGGACCACGTTCGTCGACCTGCTGGCGCCCGGCCGGATCGGGGTCGAGCTGTCCGAGGAGCTGCAACTGCACCCCGAACAGTCCACCGACGCGCTCGTCGCCCACCACCCGGAGGCCAAGTACTTCAATGCCGGCTGATCACCGTGCGGTCCCCGTTCTCGGCGCGCCGTCTGACACCCCCGCACCTCGTCCGGCGGCGGTGCTGTGGGACATGGACGGCACGCTGATCGACTCCGAGCGCCTGTGGGACATCGCGTTGCAGGACACGGCGCGGGAGCTCGGTGGTGAGCTGAGCCCTCGGTCGCGCGACGCGCTCGTCGGGGTCGACATCGACACGAGCGTCGTCGTGCTGCTCGGCGATGTCGGCGTGCCCGCCACCCCCGAGCGGATCGCGTGGACCTACGAGCGTCTCGTCGCGCAGACCGAGGAGCTGTTCACCGCGGGGGAGCTCGACTGGCGGCCCGGCGCCCGCGCCGCCCTGCGCACCGTGCGGGCCGCCGGGATCCCGACGGCGCTGGTGACCAACAGCCTGCGCCGGATCACCGAGCTCGCACTGGACGGCATCGGCCGGGAGTTCTTCGACGTCACCGTCTGCGGCGACGAGGTGGCCGAAGGCAAGCCCGCACCCGATCCCTACCGGCGGGCCGCCGAGCTGCTCGGTGTCCCGGCGCCGCGGTGCGTGGCCGTCGAGGACTCCCCGAACGGCGCGCTGGCCGCCGAACGCGCCGGCGCGGCGGTTCTCGTCGTGCCCTGCGAGGTGGCGGTGCCGACCGGTCCGCGCCGTACGTTCCGTGACGACCTCGTGGGGCTGACCGCCGCCGAGCTGGGCGCGGTGGTGCGCGCGGCGTCCGACGCGGGCGAGGATCGGGTGGCCTGACCGGCGCGTCCCGCGGTCTCGACGACCGTCCCGACACCGCTGCTGCCGCTCGGCCCGGACGAGCGGTCCGGCGACGGGGCCGGGGCGCCCCGCCCCCGGGCGGTCCGTCCATCCGGCGCACCCGGCCGCCCGGCGGTCTCAGCACGCGTACCCCGACGGTCGGGTAACCGTCGCGACGACGGACACTGTGCTCGACAGGTGGGACCCTTGAGGAAACCGACTCCGGGATGTGTGTGACCGTGAAGACGTTCGACGAGCTGTTCGCCGAGCTGACCGCGAAGGCGGCCACCCGCCCCGCCGGGTCCGGGACCGTGACCGCGCTCGACGCCGGGGTGCACGCCCAGGGCAAGAAGCTCCTCGAGGAGGCCGGCGAGGTCTGGCTGGCCGCCGAGCACGAGCCGGACGACGCGCTCGCCGAGGAGATCTCCCAGCTGCTCTACCGCACCCAGGTCATCATGATCGGGCGCGGACTGAACCTCGCAGACGTCTACAAGTACCTCTGAAGTACCGCATCCCCGCTGTATCCGCTTGACCGCACGGTGCCCGACAGCACTGGCAAGGAGAACCCGATGCTCCGCGTCGCACTCCCCAACAAGGGGACCCTCGCCGAACCCGCCGCGACGATGATGCGCGAGGCCGGGTACCGGCAACGCTCCGACTCGCGCGACCTGAGCATCGCGGACGAGGAGAACGACATCGAGTTCTTCTACCTGCGCCCCAAGGACATCGCGACCTACGTCGGATCCGGCGACCTGCAGCTCGGGGTGACCGGTGCGGACCTCAAGGAGGAGTCGGGCAGCCAGGTCCAGAGCCTGCTCGAGCTGGGCTTCGGCGCCTCCAAGTTCCGGTACGCCGCGCTCGACGACGGGGAGATCAAGACCGTCGTCGACCTCGAGGGCAAGCGGATCGCCACCTCGTACCCGCGCCTGGTGCGCGCGCACCTGGCCCGGGCCCGGGTCCGCGCCGAGATCGTCAAGCTCGACGGTGCAGTGGAGATCTCCGTGCACCTGGGGCTGGCCGACGCCGTCGCGGACGTCGTGTCGTCCGGCCGCACCCTGCGCCAGCACGGCCTCATCGTGATCGGCGAGCCGATCGCCGAGAGCGAGGCCACGCTGATCGAGCGCGAACCCCGTCCGGACCGCGAGCAGACCGCCGAGGTCGCCGCGATGAAGCGGGTGTTCACCGAGCGGCTGCGCGGGGTGGTGCTGGCCCGCCAGTACCTGATGATGGAGTACGACTGCCCGAAGACGGTCAAGGACGCGGCCGTGAAGATCACTCCCGGCCTGCAGGCGCCGACGATCTCGCCCCTCGACGACGACGAGTGGGTGGCCGTGCGCTCCATGGTCAAGCGGACGAAGGCGAACAAGGTCATGGACCAGCTCGCCGCGCTGGGCGCCAAGGCCATTCTCACCACCGACATCCGGTCGTGCCGCGCGCTCAAGACGAACGGCTCGGACTGACCGCGGGCTCGGGCCAGCCCGGGTAGGGCGGCGGCAGCCCGTCCCACGCGGGACACAGCGGCTTGTAGCCGCACCACCTGCACGACGGGCCCGGGTTCGGCCGGAAGTCACCGGTGCTGCCCGCGGTGCGGATCGCCGCCCAGATCGCCTCCAGGGTGCGGGCGAAACGGCGGAGCTGGGCCTCGTCCGGGGTGTAGTGCAGCACCTCGGGGCCGGTCAGGTACAGCAGCCGCAGCTCGGTCGGCATCACGCCGCGCAGGATCAGCAGCGCCAGCGCGTAGAACTTCATCTGGAACAGTGCCCGCGCCTCGGCGATCGGCCGGGGCGCGCTGCCGGTCTTGTAGTCGACCACCCGGATCGTGGCACCGTCCGTCCCCGTGCGGTCGACCCGATCGACGTACCCGCGCAGCGGCAGCCCCGACTCCAGCTCGACCTCGACGAGCAGCTCCCGGGCCTCCGGTTCGAACAGGCGCGGGTCCTCGAGGGTGAAGTAGGCCTCCAGCAGCCGCCCGGCGCCGGCCGGCCAGGCCCCGGATTCCCCTCCGGATCGCCCGGGACTCGACGAGCAGTCGCCGACGAGCGCCTCCGCGAGCCCGGGGTCGGCGGTGCACATCTGCGCCCACGTCGGCTCGAGGAGCGCTCGGGCGGCCTCCGGTGTGCGCTCCTGCGCAGGCAGCAGGAACAGCCGCTCGAGCACCGCGTGCACCAGCGTGCCGCGGACCTGCGCCGCGGTCGGCACCTCGGGCAACCGGTCGATCGCCCGGAACCGGTACAGCAGCGGGCACTGCTTGAAGTCGTTCGCGCGGGACGGCGACAG
>JAEUJO010000126.1 GCA_016794615.1 Pseudonocardia sp.
CTGACGGCCTTCGTGTCCCGCAGACCGACATCCGCGCCGTACAGGTCCGCGAAGCCGTCGTCGGTGGTGAACCCGTCCTCGACCCCGCGGACCGTGATATCGGCACTCACCGGCGACCTCCCGCTCCGAATACCGGGCCGCGGTGCTGCTCGCGGCCCGGATCTGCTGCGTTACGGACCGTCAGTGTCCCCGCTCAGGCAAGCGTGCAGAACATCGGTGATCGCCGCGTCGTCGTCGACGGGCAGGACGTGGGTCAGCCGCGCCGCGGCGATCTTCACGGCCCGGGGGTCGGCCGGCCGGGCCGCCCGGGCGACGGCGATCTCGTCGGCCGTGCGGCCGGTTCCGGCGAGCACGACGACGGGCCGTCCCCGGTCCAGGCTCGCCAGCGCGTCGTCGAAGGTGATTTCGCCGCCGTTGACCACCACCGTGACCGACGGCGCCCCGTCGGCGACGACGTCGGCGACCTCGGCCAGCCACGGCGACTCCTCCCCCCACCGACTGCCCGGGACGAGCACGACGTGCGTGTGGTTCGGCTCCAGATCGGCCCGGTCGGGGTCGGCCGGGCCGGAACCCGGGACGACGACCGTTCCCTCCGCCGCCACCCCGACCAGCGGGAACCGGTGACCGGCCGCGCTGCGGGCTCGTCCGATCACGCGCATCACGCCCGAGTCGGTTCCGCCGTCGACGGCCGCGGCGTCGCGCCGGTCGAGCAGCGGGAGCACCGCCGTCCGGAGGGCGTGGTCCAGCGCCGTGAGGGCGGACCGGTCCATGGCGGCCGCACCGCCCACGAGCACGAGCACCGGGCGGCCTCGGCGCAGCCGGTGTGTGTCGAGCGCCGCCGGGAGGTCATGGACGCGGGACACCCGGATCAGCGCAGTGCGCATCGGTCCCGCCCGACCGCTGCGCACGGGGCGGCACCGCGACGACCCATCATCGACCTCCGCTCGCTGGGAGAAGGTCGAGGCTAGCTAACCTCCCCGCACGCCGCTGCGCGGTCGACCAGCCCGGGCGACCGCACGTCGTGATCTGCAGGGCATCGGAGGTGAGCATGGGGCGGCCCGCGATCCTGATGCGTTTCCCGCGTTTCCGGATGCGGCTGCGGCGGGCTCCCTCGCCGGTCATCCCCGCTGACGAGGTCCGCAGGTACCCCACCCTCGCCGACGACATCCGCGTTCTCGACGAGGAGGTCGGTCCCGCATTCGCGGCGTCGGAACGGGCGGCCCTGGTCAGCCAGAACCGGTACCGACGCCAACAAGTGACCATCCTTCTCGGCTCGGCCCTGCTGGCCGGGCTGGGTGGGCTCCAGGCGGTGTTCCCCGCGCAGCGCTGGCTGGGCCTGGTGCTCGTCGTGCTGGGCATTCTGCTGACGGGGGTGAGCCAGGCGGCCGGCGAGCTCAAGACCCTCGACCGCTTCCTCACCGAGCGCGTCAAGGCCGAGCGGTTCCGCGCCATGTACTTCCGGTACCTCTCCAGGACCGGTCGCTACCGGGGCGACGACCGCGTCACCGTGCTGCGCCGCGCGGCGCTCGCCGTGGAGAGCGGTGAGGAACCGACGTGACCGGACGCGCCGAGGAGTTCCACCGGCTCTTCCTGCTGTTCCGGATCGAGGCGCAGCGCGACTACTACACGGCGCGCAGCGCCGAGTACCGGCGGGCACACGAGCAGGCCGTCGTCGTCCGCAACGTCCTGTTGCTGGCGGCCGCGGTGGCCGGCGGGATGGGGCCGTTCGTACACGACACCCCGCGGGCCGCGCTGGGTGTCGCAGCTGCGGTGCTGGGTGCTCTTGCGGCGGCTGTCACCGCCTTCGAGACACTCATCGGGTTCCCGCAGCTGGAGAAGCTCTACGCCGACGCCGCACGCAACCTCAAGGAGGCGGCGATCGACTGGCGCGAGGCTGACCCGGGGGGAGACCTGACCGCCGAGATCGAGCGCGTCGAGGACGTCTTCCGCAGCGAGCGCGGCCAGTGGGGGCAGTTGATCGTCAAGTCGGCCGCCCAACCGCCGCCCGCGAGGAACGCTCCGGCCGAACCGTGAGCCCGGTCAGGGGGTGCGCGGGTTGCAGTCGGCCGCGTTCCCGGAGCTGGCCGGGCGCTCGTAGCCCGCGCTGCCGGTCGCGGATGTAGCGAAAGTGACTTTCGGTGCACTCAACGCACCGAACGCCGCTTTCGGTGCATCACGGGCGGGCGCGGAGCGCGCTCCACGGGGATTGCAGCAAGGTGGCCTTGCTCCAATCCGACTGGTGTAGGGCCACCTTGCTGCAACAACCCCAGCCGCCGACGGCGCATGTCCCGTTGATGGGTGGGGCTCGGGTGGGCACCGATCCGACCGACGGCGGTGGCACACCCTCGGCCCGCCGCCCGCACGTCGCATGATCGGCAGGCGGATACGCTGGGGCGCAGCCGCGAGCGGGGAGGGCACGATGACCGTCCTGGGCATCGACATCGGGGGGTCGGGGATCAAGGGCGCCCCCGTGGACGTGGACGCCGGAGCGCTGATCGTGGAACGGGTCCGGGTCGAGACGCCGCGGCCCGCGACCCCCGACGCCGTGCTGCCGGCGCTCGTCGACGTGGCCGGCAGCTGGAAGAGCGGCGACCCCGTGGGCGTCACCTTCCCCGGTGTGGTCCGCCACGGCGTCATCGGCAGTGCCGCGAACCTGCACCCCGACTGGCTGGGGCTCGACGCGGCCGCGAGGTTCACCGCCGAGCTCGGACGGCCGGTCACGGTGCTCAACGACGCGGACGCGGCCGGTGTGGCCGAGATGGCGTTCGGCGCCGGCCGCAACGTGCGCGGTGTCGTCCTGCTGCTCACCTTCGGCACCGGGATCGGCAGCGCGCTGTTCGTCAACGGGCGGCTGGTGCCCAACACCGAGCTCGGCCACCTGGAGCTGCACGGCGCCGACGCCGAGCTGCACGCCTCGGACCGCATCCGCGACGAGCGGGGGCTGAGCTGGCGGGACTGGGCCGCCCGGGTGCAGGACTACATCGCGCACGTCGAGCGCCTGATCAGCCCCGACCTCATCGTTCTCGGCGGCGGCGTGAGCAAGAAGGCCGACCGTTTCCTGCCCCACGTCAAGGTCGGCACGCCCGTGGTGCCGGCGGTGCTGCAGAACAACGCGGGCATCGTCGGCGCGGCGATGGCCACCACCGGACGGTTCTGACTCTTCCCCCGCCGGGCAGAGTGCGGCGTCGTCAGTCCCGGTCCGACGAGGACGGCCGGGACCAGGGCGTGCCGGTGCTGCCGCGCACGACGAGCCGGGTGGGCAGGACCACCTCGGTCGGGCCGGTCGCCGGGTCCACCAGGGTGTCGAGCAGCAGGCGCGCGGCGACGGCGCCCTGGTCCTGGACGGGCTGGGCTACCGTCGTGAGGTCGACGACCGACGCCATCTCATGGCCGTCGACGCCCACCACCGACATGCGGCCCGGCACGGCGATGCTCGACCTGCGCAGCGTGCGGATCCCCCCGATGGCCAGCTCGTCGTACTCGGCGACGACCGCGGTGGGCAGCGTCGGCCGATCCATCAGCGCGGACATCGCCGCCGCTCCACCCTCGACGCCGTAGGCGTCGGCCGACACCAGGTCGATCCGGTCGGCCAGCCCGGCGGTGAGCATCGCGTCCAGGTAGCCCTCGCGCCTGCAGCGGGAGGAGACGAAGCCGAAGTCGGCCTCGTCCTCGACCCCGGTGATCATCACGATGTCCTGGTGGCCCTGGTGCAACAGGTGGTGCACCGCGGTGCGCACCGCGCCGACGTCGTCGATCCGGACCGACGACACCCCGGGCAGCACGGCACCCACGGTCACGAGCGGCATGTCCAGGGCACGCAGTGCAAGCGTGTGCTCCTCGGTCAGCGGAACCGTCAGCGTGAGCACGGCGTCCACCCGTCGGGACAGCGGCATCCGCTCGAAGAACCGGTCGCGCGCCTGCCCGGTGCCGAGGTGGTAGAGCAGCACGTCGTACCCGGCCTCGTGCAGCACCTCGTAGGCCCCCGCCACCACGTTGACGAAGAACCAGCGGGTGACGAACGGGACGACCACGCCGATCGTCAGCGTTCGACCCGACGCCAGGCCCGAGGCCTGCGGCGACGCGCTGTAGGACAGCTGCTGCGCCGCCTCCATGACGCGCAGGCGGGTGGCGGCCGAGATGCTGGAGTGACCGCGCAACGAGCGTGAGACAGTGGAGGCTGACACCCCCGCCAGGGCCGCCACATCCAGGATGCTCGCCCGCCGGGGGCGTCGAACGCCGTGCGGCGGCGGGTTCGGGACGACGTTCACCAAGACACCACCGTAACCCCTCTTCATGGTGGGTCTCAACTGCAGGGCACCGCGGCGGGGGCCCGGCTCTGCAGGCTCCGCAGCGCGACCGGCCGACCGGAGAGCGGCACCGGCCGGCGATCATCCGGGCGGGGGCGCGTCGCCGCGACGCGGACGAATCCCCGGCGCGGCCGTGCCCGGATTGGGGCAGACTGGTGTCGCCGCGGCCGGTCTGCCCCGGAGGGAGGGTCGGTGAACCTCGTCCTGTACACCGCCCTCGCGTTCCTGCCTGGAGCGATCTTCGCCGTCGCGGCGAAAGCCCTCGAACGCTGGAGCCGCGGCGAACGCCGGTCGCGCGCAGGCACGGGAACCGCCGGCCGGCCGGTGGGGCCGCCGATCGAGCGGCTCGTCGCCGACCTGCGCAGACTCGGCCTGGACTACTCGCGCATCGCGGAATCGGACCTCCCGCGCCGCGCCCTGCGGCTCCAGAGCGTGACCCTGGCGTACGACGACACCCTGTGCGCGTGCTGCACCGCGCTGGAGATCGAGGCCCCCGGACGACCCCCGTTCGACCCGGTGCAGCGGCTGGAGATCGAGGCGACTCTGGCACAGTGCGGCCTCACCTGGTGACCGCAGGGCCGCTGTGCGCGGAGGCGCGCCCGATGTGAAGAAACCGTGATCTGACGGGCGCCCGTCACGTATCGCCGTCACCCGGACGATCTGGCACTGTTCCCGTCGAGGATGTGCGCTGTGCCACTTTGCAGGCGTTTCACCTGACGGAGGGTCAATGAGGATTCCAGGACGGACGGGGGCGAGCCGGCGGCCGCGACGGTGGGCCTCGCTGGTCGGCGCAGCAGCGCTGATGACCTCGCTCGCGGCCTGCTCCAGCGGGCCCGAGGGCATCGTCATCAATCTCTACGGTGGTGCCAGCCAAACCGGGTTCGACCAGATCATCGCGCAGTGCAACGAGCAGGCGGCGGGTCGGTACACGATCGTCGGCAACCTGCTCCCCAGCGACGCCGACGGCCAGCGCGACCAGCTCGTACGCCGCCTGGCCGCCCAGGACGCGGGCATGGACATCCTCGGCATGGACGTCACCTGGACCGCCGAGTTCGCCGAGGCCGGCTGGATCCGCGAGCTGAACCCGCAGCAGGTCGCCGCGGCCAACCAGGACATCCTGCAGCCGCCGATCGACACGGCGGTCTGGAAGGGCCGGCAGTACGGCATCCCCAAGCACACCAACGTCCAGCTGCTGTGGTACCGCAAGGACCTCGTCCCGACGCCGCCGAAGACGTTCGACGAGATGATGCAGATGGCCCAGCAGCTCAAGGACCAGGGCAAGCCCTACGAGATCGGGTTCACCGCCGCGCAGTACGAGGGTTACGTGGTGAACATCAACAACCTGGTCAAGGGCTACGGCGGCCGCATCGTCAACGACGACAGCACCGCACCGGCGGTCGACGACAAGACCATGCAGGCGCTGACGCTGCTCCACAAGCTCGCCACCTCCGGGCTCACCAGCCCCTCGCTGTCCAACGCGCAGGAGCCCGAGGTGTTCGCCGACCTGCAGAACGGGCGCTCGGCGTTCTCCCTGAACTGGCCCTACGTCCTCGCCTCCATGAAGGAGGCCAACCCCGCCCTCGTGCCCGACCTCGGCTACGCGCCGTTCCCGTCGGTCAAGCCCGGCGAGCCCCCCACCACGACGTTGGGTGGCATGAACTTCGCGATCAGCTCGTACAGCCGGCACCCGGACGAGGCGTTCGACGCGGTGATGTGCATGCGCTCGCCGGAGCACCAGCTCCAGCACGCGATCAACGCGGGGGAGCCGCCGACCAACCGGACCGTGTACGACCAGCCGGAGATGAAGGACGCATACCCGATGTCCGAGGTGATGCTGACCGAGCTGCAGAGCGCCGTGACGCGGCCGATCTCGCCGGTGTACCAGAACATCTCGACCGTGCTGTCGACGACGCTGTCGCCGCCTGCGGCCATCGACCCGCAGACGTCGACGGACGAGCTGCGCAGCTCCATCCAGGACGCGATCGAGGGCAAGGGGATCCTGCCGTGACCCAGACACCGCCGCCCGCGACCGCCGAGGCGGTCGAGGAGCGTCAGGACGACGGCTCGCTCGACATCGCCCGTCGCCGGGCCAACGAGGCGCAGCGCGCGGAGCGCAAGCTCGGGCTGCTGCTGGTCGCCCCCGCGGTGACCATCATGCTCGCGGTCGCCGCGTACCCGATCATCTACGCCTTCTGGCTGTCGCTGAACAAGGCCGACCTGCGCCGGCCCGATGCGAACGAGTTCATCGGGTTCGCGAACTACGTGACGGTGCTGTCCAGCCCGATCTGGTGGCGGGCGTTCGGCGTCACCATGTTCATCACGATCGTCAGCGCGTTCCTCGAGCTGGTGTTCGGCATGCTGCTCGCGATCGTCATGCACCGCACCATCGTCGGGCGCGGACTGGTGCGGACCTCCGCACTGGTGCCCTACGGGATCGTGACCGTGGTCGCCGCGTTCTCCTGGCGGTTCGCCTGGACCGCCGACCTCGGCTGGCTGGCCCCCGAGGGGTCGGCACCGCTCACCGAGTTCTGGCCGTCCATGTGGATCATCATCCTGGCCGAGGTCTGGAAGACCATCCCGTTCATGGCGCTGCTGTTGATGGCCGGTCTGGCCCTGGTGCCCGAGGACCTGCTGAAGGCGGCGTCGATGGACGGCGCGAACGCCTGGAAGCGGTTCTGGTTGATCACCGTACCGCTGATCAAGCCCGCGATCCTGGTGGCGCTGCTGTTCCGCACCCTGGACGCGTTCCGGGTGTTCGACAGCATCTTCATCCTCACCAGCGGCGCCAACGGCACCAGCTCGGTGTCGATGGTCGCCTACAGCAACCTGATCCGCGGGCTCAACCTCGGCATCGGCTCGACCATGTCGGTGCTGATCTTCATCACCACGGGGATCATCGCCTTCATCTTCATCAAGGCCTTCGGGGCGGCCGCGCCCGGGGCGGACCCGGGAGGGAGGAAGTAGCCGTGCAGACCGAGACCACGCAACGCAAGCTGATGTGGTGGGGCGTCAACGTCCTCGTCCTGCTGTACGCGTTCATCCCGGTGATCTGGATCCTCTCCCTGTCGCTGAAGGACGCCACCACGCTCAACGACGGCAGGTACCTGCCCGTCTCGCCGACGGGCGACAGCTACGCGGCGATCTTCTCGAACGCGGACTTCCTGCGGGCACTGTTCAACTCGATCGGGATCTGCCTGATCGCGACCCTCATCGCGATCGTCTTCGGGACGATGGCCGCGTACGCCATCGCGCGCCTGACCTTCCCGGGCAAGGCGTCGATCGTGGCGGTGTCGCTGCTGATCTCGATGTTCCCGCAGATCGCCCTGGTGACGCCGCTGTTCAAGATCCTGGTCACGATCGGGTTGTTCGACACCTGGCTCGGCTTGATCATCCCCTACGTCACCTTCGCGCTGCCGCTGGCCATCTACACGCTCTCGGCGTTCTTCCGGGAGATCCCGTGGGACCTGGAGAAGGCGGCCAAGATGGACGGCGCCACGCCCTACCAGGCGTTCCGGCAGGTGATCACGCCGCTGGCGATGCCGGGCATCTTCACCACGGCCATCCTGGTGTTCATCTCCTGCTGGAACGACTTCCTGTTCGCGCTGTCGCTGACCTCGACCTCGGCGGCCCGCACGGTGCCGGCGGCGATGAGCTACTTCACCGGCGCCACGACGTTCGAGAAGCCGACCGGACCGATCGCGGCCGCGGCGGTGGTCATCACCATTCCCATCGTCATCTTCGTCCTGCTGTTCCAGCGCCGGATCGTCGCCGGGCTGACCTCGGGTGCCGTCAAGGGCTGACCCGGAACACCCACCGACCCACACCCGAGGAGCGACAATGGCAGAGATCGTTCTGGACCGCGTGGTCAAGCGCTACCCGGACGGCGCGCTGGCCGTGGACGACTTCAACCTCACCATCGCCGACGGCGAGTTCATCATCCTGGTCGGCCCGTCGGGCTGCGGGAAGTCGACCACCCTGAACATGGTGGCCGGGCTGGAGGACATCACCGCGGGCAAGCTGATCATCGACGGGGACGTCGTCAACGACAAGGCACCCAAGGACCGCGACATCGCGATGGTGTTCCAGTCCTACGCCCTCTACCCGCACATGACCGTCGGGGAGAACATGGGCTTCCCGCTCAAGCTGGCCGGGGTGGACAAGGCCACCATCCAGAAGAAGGTCAAGGAAGCCGCCGAGATGCTGGAGCTGACCCAGCACCTCGATCGCAAGCCGTCGAACCTGTCCGGTGGCCAGCGTCAGCGGGTCGCGATGGGGCGGGCCATCGTGCGCCACCCCAAGGCGTTCCTCATGGACGAGCCGCTGTCCAACCTCGATGCCAAGCTGCGCGTGCAGATGCGCACCCAGGTGTCGCGGATCCAGAAGAGCCTGGGCACCACGACCCTCTACGTGACCCACGACCAGACCGAGGCGATGACGCTCGGCGACCGGGTCGTGGTCATGAAGGGCGGCGTGGTGCAGCAGGTCGGCTCGCCGTCCTACCTCTACGACCACCCGGTCAACCTGTTCGTGGCCGGCTTCATCGGCAGCCCGTCGATGAACTTCCTGCCCGGCACGCTGCAGGCCGGCGGGGTCGTGCAGACGCCCCTGGGCGAGGCCCAGCTCGGCGACCGCTGCCGGCAGGCCCTGGAGCGGTCGAAGAGCAGCGGCAACGTCATCATGGGCATCCGCCCGGAGCACTTCGAGGACGCGTCGCTGGTCGGCGACAAGCCCGGCGGGACGTTCGACGCACCCATCGACATCGTCGAGGCGATGGGGTCGGACGTCTTCGCGTACTTCGTCATGACGGGCGAGGGAGCCCACTCGGCCCAGCTCGACGACCTGGCCAAGGACGCCGGCAACGACCTGCGCAGCGACGGTGTGCCGGTGACGGCGCGGCTGGACGCCGCGTCGCACGTCCGGCGCGGGCAGCCGGCGCGGCTCTGGTACGACACCGACAAGATCGCGCTGTTCGACGCCGAGACCGGGCTGAACCTGGCGCCCGGCGACAAGGACGAGACGACGTCGAGCGGGGCCCAGCGCGCCTGATCACGGATCTCCGGTGCCCTCTCCCGCTCGTCGGGGAGGGCCCCGGACCGCCACGGCCTCGGCGTACCCGGTGAAGGTGATCGGCCCGCCGTCCGGGGTGCGGACGCGGGGGAGTCCTCCTGGTCCGTCCCGACCGGCACAGGGTCGCGCCTGAGCAGGGCGGTGATCGTGACGGCGAGGGCGGTCACGACGATGACGGGGACCTCGGTCACGCCCGGCCCCGGCGTTTCGGCGATCTCGGCCTGGGCGAGCTTGGCCAGGCTGTAGAGCCTGCACGGGTGCACGACGCGGCCCTTCTGGGGGCCGGCCGTGCAGAGCGGGCACCGCCCCTCCAACTGCTGGCGCCGACGACCCGCCAGTTCCCGATCGACCAGTGGCGGGTCCTGCTGTCCGGGTGACCACCGCGATCGTCGGTGCGACCACCGCACGCCGGTGATGTACCGAAAGCGGCTTTGGGTGCGCTGGACGTACCGAAAGCCGCTTTCGGTTCGTTCGGCCCGGCTACTTCCGGCGCCCGAGCTCCGCGATCACCTCGGTGTTCCACGTGTGGTTGTGGAACACCGCGTAGCGCTCGCCCGCGACCCGCATGTAGGCGTCCGCCGCCGTCTCGCCCTTGTCGAGCAGCTCACCATTCCCGATCATCTCGACGACGGGCCCGAACTCCTCGGCGTACCAGCGCCTCGCGGCCTCGGCACGTTCCAGGCAGCGCCCCTCGGCGAACATCAGCCGCGCGGCCCAGGCCTCGACCATCTCCGCGAGCCACGGGTACTGCTCGGGGTCGCTGAGGACCAGCCGCTCCCGCCCGGGGCGCCCCACCGGCACGCGCTGCAGGAACAGCCTGCGCAGCTCGCGGGCGGCGAGGTCGGAGCGGGCCCGGACGTCGTCCGGCTCGACGACCGTCCGCACCAGCCGCACATCCGCCTCGATCTCGGGCAGGCCGAGCGCGCGGTGCACCGCGACCCGGTGGTGCCCGTCGCGGACGAAGTAGATGTCGCCGACCTGGTAGACGTCGATCGGCGGCAGGGGCAGGCCCCGCCGGACGGCCTCGTCGATCCGCTCGAACCGCCACCTGCTCCGCCCGCTGCGCGGCCGGAACTTCGGGTCGAACTCGCGGACCCGGTCCACCGAGCCGACGATCTGCGCCACCGGGATGACCTGCACGCCGAGGGAGACCTCGTCGACGAGCCCCAGCGCGTCGACGACCTCCTGGAACGACAGCGCCTTGCGGTCGCCGCTCTCCTTGCCCAGCAGCCGGGCGGTCAGCGCCGCGATGACCTGGAGGCGGCGGGCGCGGAGGAAGTCGGCCTCGGCGTCGGCCCGGGGGGAGCCGGTGTCGCGGATCATCGTGGTCCTTCCTCGGGGCCGGGATCTCGGACATCCGGGATCTCGAACATGCGGTAGGGGATCACGTTGCGGACCGTCGTGTCGCCGACCCGCCGATCGGGCCGCGGCTGCCCGTAGGGGTGGATGTGACCGTGCAGGTGCCAGCGCGGATGCAATCGCTCCAACAGGGGGTGCAGCGCGTCGATGCCGACGTGCGGGCGGTCGTCCTCGTCGCCGAGGCCGCGCGGTGGTGCGTGCGTGAGCAGGACGTCGACCGGCCCGGGCCGCCGCCGCTGCAACCGCCCGACCCGGCGCAGGAGGCCGGCGGCGCGGCGGTGGAACTCGCGCTGGCTGTACTGGTTGGGTCCGGGCCGGTAGCGGACGCACCCGCCGAGGCCGGCGATCCTCAGCCCGGCGGCGTCGACGACCGAGCCGTCGGCGCTGCGGCAGCCCGCCGGGCGCGGCGGCTCGCAGGGCATCCCCGCGCGCAGGAACTGCCCGGACCGGTGCTGCCGGGCGGCGGCGACGGCGGGATCGTGGTTGCCGGGGACGAACACGACCGGACGGTCGGTCACCGAGGCGAGGAACTCGAGGTAGTCCCAGGGCAGGTCGCCTGCCGCGAGCACGACGTCCGGCGCGAGCGCGGCGACTGTGGCGCCCCGGAGCGCGTCGCACACCTCGTCGGCGACGGCGAGCACACGGACCACGGCCGCACCGTAGGCGCGCTGCCGGCACCGGGAAAGCGCTGGCTCAGGGGTCGCCGATCCGGGCGAGCGCGTCGACCACCAGGTCCCAGAACCGCTCGGGGTCGAGCGTGACCGCCACCCGGGTGTGGCAGTGGGCGGGCTCCGGTCCGCGGAGGTCGGCCACCGTCATCCCGGTGGTCAAGGCCCCGTGCAGTTCGACGTCGAGCGGCGCCCGCCGCGTCGTCAGCACGCCCGGGTCGATCACGAACGCGACCGCGCACGGGTCGTGGACGGGCGGCGCGGCGAAGCCCTGGAGCGTGCGGTAGGTCCCGGCGAAGAACTCCAGCAGGTCCGCGACGAACCGGGACGGCGCCGTCCCGAGCTCCGCGATCCGGGCGACGACCGCGGGGGTGGCGAGCGCCTGGTGGGTGAGGTCCAGCCCGACCATCGTCACCGGCCACGGCTCCCGGAACACGATCTGCGCGGCCTCCGGGTCGCAGCCGATGTTGAACTCGGTGACCGGGGTGCGGTTGCCGCGCGCGTAGGCCCCGCCCATGAGCACGACCTCGGCGACCCGCTCGACGATCCGCGGCTCCTTGCGCACGGCCAGCGCGATGTTGGTCAGCGGTCCGGTGGGCACGAGGGTGACCGAGCCGGGCGGGTGCGCGAGGACCGTGTCGATGATCATGTCGACGGCGTGCCGCGGGTCCGGGCGGACGTCGCGGGCGGGGTCGGGCTCGGGCAGCACCGGCCCGTCCAGCCCGGACTCGCCGTGGATGTCGCCCGCCACAGCCAGGGTGCGCAGCAGCGGCCGGGCGCACCCGGCGGCGAACGGCACGCCCGCCATGCCGCCGACGGGGGCGACCGCGACGGCGTTGCGGGTGACCTTCTCGAGTGTCTGGTTCCCGGCGACGGTCGTCACCGCGAGCAGCTCGATCTCCGGGCTGCCGTGGGCGAGCAGCAGCGCGACGGCGTCGTCGTGCCCGGGGTCGCAGTCGAGGAGGATCTTGCGGGGCACGGCGGCCGCCTCTCCGAGGTCGGTGTGGTCGTGGGCGAACCCTGCCGACCAGGGTGCCACTCGTGGGGGTCGCGAAGTAGGGTCCGGTCGGGAGAGCGCCGTCCCCGGGGGTGGCGACCGGACGACGATCGAAACCGTGGAGGACCAGCGGCGCCGATGACCAGCACGCAATCGGATCGCGGGCCGCTCAGCGGGGTCCGGGTGCTCGACTTCAGCACCGTCTACGCCGGGCCCATCACGGCGATGCTGCTCGGCGACTTCGGCGCGGACGTCCTCAAGATCGAGCTGCCGACCGGGGACCCCGCGCGCACCCACGGGTGGTCGGTGCAGGACCGGCAGGGGATCCAGCACGGTCTGTGGTGGAAGGTGATCGCCCGCAACAAGGAAGCGATGACGCTGGACGTCCGCGCGCCCGAGGGCCGCGAGATCATGCTGAAGCTGGTCGCCGAGGCCGACGTGATGACCGAGAACTTCCGGCCCGGGGTGCTCGAGGGCTGGGGCCTGGGCCCGGACGAGCTGCACGCGGTGAACCCGCGGCTGGTGCTGTTGCGCACCACGGGCTTCGGCCAGGACGGGCCCTACGCTCGCCGGCGCGCGTTCGGCTCGCTCGCCGAGGCGATGACCGGGTTCGCGCACATGACCGGGCAGCCCGACGGCCCGCCGACGCTGCCGCCGTTCGGGCTCGCGGACGGGGTCGCGGGGGTGACCGGGGCGTTCGCGGTGATGACCGCGCTGCACGCCCGCGACCACGGTGACGGGCGCGGGCAGGTGATCGACCTGTCGCTGTTCGAGCCGCTCCTCGGCCTCACGGGCCCGGCACCCAGTGCGTACGACCAGCTCGGTGTCGTGCCCGTGCGGCAGGGCAACCGCTCGCGCAACAGCGCGCCTCGCAACACCTACCGGACCCGTGACGGTGCCTGGGTGGCGGTGTCCTGCGGGGCGACGTCGGTGGCCGCGCGGGTGCTGCGCCTGGTCGGGCGCCCGGACCTGGTCGAGCAGCCGTGGTTCTCCTCCGCGCGCGAGCGGGTGGCGCACGTCGACGAGCTCGACGGCGCGGTGCAGCAGTGGATCGCCGCCCGCGACCTCGACGCCGTGGTCGCGGCCTTCGAGGAGGTGGGCGCGGCGCTGTTCCCCGTGTACGACGTCGCTCAGCTGTCCGCCGACCCGCATGTGCAGGCCCGTGACGCGGTGACCACCGTGGACGACGAGGACCTCGGGCCGCTGCGCATGCAGAACGTGTGGTTCCGGCTCTCGCGCACCCCGGGCGGGATCCGGTTCGCCGGGCGGCGGCTGGGGCAGGACACGGACGCCGTGCTCACCGAGCGGCTCGGGTACACGCCCGAGCAGGTCGCGGCGTTGAGGCAGGACGGGGTGGTGTGACGACAGTGATCAGCAGCAGGATCAACCGCAGCTACCTCTTCGCGCCCGGCCACGACGCCAAGCTGCTGCACCGGGTGTTCACCGTGGGCGCGGACGCGGTGATCCTCGACCTCGAGGACGGCGTGCCGGAGGACGCCAAGGACCGCGCGCGGGAGATGGTCGCCGCGGCGGTCAAGGAGCACGCCGCACTGGTGCGGGTCAACCCGCCGCGCACGGACGAGTGCGCCGCGGACCTCGGCGCGGTCGTGCCGCACGCCGCGGCGATCCGGATCCCGAAGTGCGAGTCGGCGGACGACGTGCTGTGGGTCGCCGCCCGGGCAGGCGGGTTGCCGCTCGTGCCGGCGATCGAGACGGCCCGCGGCGTGCTCGCCGCCCAGGAGATCTCCCGCGTCCCGGGCGTCGCCCACCTGAGCATCGGCGGCCTTGACCTGCTGCGCGACCTCTACGCAGGCGACGGCGCCCTGCCGATGCTCTACGTCCGCAGCCACATCGTCGTGGTGTCCCGGGCGGCCGGGCTGCCCCCGCCGGTCGACAGCGTCTACCCGCTGATCGACGACGACGCGGGGTTGCGCGCCGAGGCGGAGTTCGTCCGGTCGCTCGGCTTCGGGGCGAAGTCCGCGATCCACCCGCGGCAGATCCCGATCCTGCACGAGGCGTTCGCGCCGTCGGCGCGGGACCTGGAATGGGCCCGCCGGGTGCTCGTGGCGTTCGAGGCAGCGGGCCGGGGGGCGACCCGGCTCCCGGACGGCGAGTTCGTCGATATGCCGGTGGCCCGGCGCGCGCAGCGGCTGCTGGAGATCGCCGGCCGCCAGTGGCGGTAGACCCGGTGACCGGTCGGGGCGCCGCGCTGCACGTGTGACCCGCGGCGTGGACCATCTGCACCGTGAGCGGGGGCGCTGCGTGAGCGACGGCAGGAGCGGCGGTCGCCTGCGCCGGTTCGGGTGGAAGGCGTTCCTGCTGGCCGCCGTCGTCGTGGCGATGGTGTGGCTGGTCGTCGCGCAGCGCGAACGGATCGCGGAGTCGCTCGGCCTGCTCGCGCACGCCAACTGGTGGTGGATCGGCGCGGCCGTCATCGCGCAGGCGGTGTCGATGGGCGCGCTAGCGCGCCAGCAGCGCCGTCTGCTCGGCGTCGGCGGGAGCCGGCTGTCGCTCGCCGGCGTCCTGGCGACCACCTACGCCGGCAACGCCATCTCCGTCGGGCTGCCGCTGGCCGGCCCGGCCGCCGCCACGCTGTTCGCGATGCGACGCTTCGTCGACCTCGGCGCGGAGGCCTCCGTCGCCGGGTGGGCGCTGGCCGTCTCGGGGGTGTTCTCGTCGTTCGCGCTGGTCGCCGTGGTGGCGCTCGGGGCGGTGCTGTCCGGCTCGGGGCTGGTCGTGGTCTCCGCCGCCGTCGGTGTGCTCGGTGGCGCCGTGCCGCTGGCGGTCCTGCTGCTGTCGCTGCGCCACCCGGGACCGCGGCGGCTGCTCGAGAAGCTGGGCACGCGGCTGGTCGCGGGCGTGCAGAAGGTCAGCGGCAAGCCGGAGGGCGACCCCGAGGAGATCGTCGCGGAGCAGCTGGAGGAGGTCACGGCGCTGGAGCCGGACCGGCCGACGCTGTGGATCGCGGCACTCCTCGCGGCGCTGAACTGGCTGGCCGACGCCGCGTGCCTGGCGTTCGCGATCCTGGCCGTCGGCGGCGACGTCCCGTGGGAGGGGCTCCTGCTCGCGTGGTCGGCGGGCACGGCGGTGGCCTCGCTCGGGCTGACCCCGGGCGGGCTGGGGGTCGTCGAGGCGGCGCTGAGCTCGGCGCTGATCGCGACGGGACTGGTCGGGTCGACGGCGATCGCGAGCGTGCTCGTCTACCGGATCGTGAGCCTGTGGCTGGTGCTCGCGGTGGGCGGGCTCACGCTGCTCGCGCTCGGCGGCCCGAAGCTCGACCTGGCCGCGGGCGGGCCCGACGACCGGGCCGACCCGGCCCGGTCCGGCTGAAGGACGGCCCACGGCGGTCGACAGGGCGTCAGCGACGCGCAGACATCCGCGCGGCCGCCGACAGCAGGCGGCCGTTGCCGACGGGGAGCAGCCGGGCCAGCGTGTCCATGATCACCGCATCGCGGCCGACGAGCACGCGCGGACGGCGGCGGTGCACGGCACGCAGGATGATCTCCGCGGCGTCCGCCGGGGCCAGGGTCAGCAGCTGGTCGAACCGGTCGCGGCCGATCTCCCACTGCGCAGCCGGGAGCCGGGTGCCGACGATCGCGTTGCGTGCGATGTTCGTCCGCACCCCGCCCGGGTGCACGCAGGTCACCCCGACCCCCATCGGCGCCAGCTCGCCGCGTAGCGACTCGAGGAACCCGCGGACGGCGAACTTGCTGGCGCAGTACGCCGTCTGGCCCGGCGGCGCGATGATCCCGAAAATGCTGGACAGCGCGGCGAGGTGCGCGCCGGGATGGGTGGTGAGCACCGGGAGCAGCGCGCGGGTCATCGTGACGACCGCCCGGAAGTTCACCGTGATCACCGTGTCGAACTGGGCGGCGTCGACCTGGTCGAACCGGCCGGCGAGCGCGACCCCGGCGTTGTTGATCAGGAGGGTGGTCTCCGGATGGGCTGCGGCGATCGCCTCTCCCGCCTCGACGGCGGCCGCGGGATCCGCGAGGTCGGCGACGTGCTCGGCGACGCGCACCCCGGTCGGCAGCGCCCGGGTGGCGGCGGCGACCGCGGCGAGGCCGTCGGCGTCGCGGTCCAGCAGCACGAGGTTGCTGCCGCGACCGGCGAGCCCGGCGGCCAGCGCCGCGCCGATCCCGCTCGCGGCGCCGGTGACGACCGCGGTGCCGCCGTCGAACGTGTACCGGCGCATCACGCCGCTCCCTGCGTGTCGTCCTGGCGGCCACGTCCAGGGCGGGAGACGTCGTGAACCTGGCTTTCCGGGCCACCCGGAGCGGGGGAGAAGCGCAGGTGGCGGCCGGCGATCCGGCCCCACCGCAGGACCCGGAGGTCGTGCGGGTAGCTGTTGGCCAGCCGCCACGGCCCCGTCGACCCGCGCCGGGGCAGCCGGTCCGCCGCGCGCTGCACGTACCCGGACCGCAGGGCGATCAGCGGGGCGAGCCCGTCCGTCGGCGGGTCGACAGGAGTGACGACGGCGTGGCCGTGCGCGCGCATGTACCGCAGGAGCCGGCACACGTACGTCGCCGCGAGATCCGCCTTGAGCGTCCAGGAGGCGTTCGTGTAGCCGAAGGTCAGCGCGAAGTTCGGCACACCCGACAGCAGCACGCCCTGGTAGGCCACGCTCCGCCCGAGGTCGACCTCCCGGCCGTCCACCGTCAGCGTCGCACCCCCGAGCATCTGCAGGGAGAGCCCGGTCGCGGTCACGACGACGTCCGCGGGCAGCTCGGTGCCCGAGGCCAGCGCCACGCCGTGCTCGGTCAGCGTCGCGATCCGGTCCGTGACCACCGACGCGCGGCCCTCGCGAACGGCCCGGAACAGGTCCCCGCCCGGCACGACGCACAGCCGCTGGTCCCACGGCTCGTAGGCGGGTGCGAAGTGCGTGTCGACGGCGAAGCCCGCAGGCAGCTGGGCCCGGGCGGCGTCGATCAGCTTCCGGCGCATCCAGGCCGGGCGGCGACGGCTGAGCCGGTACAGGGCGGTGACCAGCGCGATGTTGCGGGCCCGCACCAGCGCGGCTGCCCAGCGCAGCGGCAGCCGCCCGCCGAACAGCGTGCGCGCGAGCGGGTCGCGCCTCGGCACGGAGAGCACGTAGCTCGGGGAGCGCTGCAGCATCGTCACGTGCGCGGCGTCACCGGCGAGCGCGGGCACCAGCGTCACCGCGGTGGCACCGCTGCCGACGACGACCACCCGCCGCCCGGCCCACTGCAGGTCGGCAGGCCAGTGTTGCGGGTGCACGAGCTCGCCCGCGAACCGCTCCGCTCCGGGCAGCGCCGGTTCGTGCCCCCGCTCGTAGCGGTAGTAGCCCGAGCAGAAGAGCAGGAACCGGCAGGTGAGCTCGACGCTGCCGGTCTCGCCCGTCACGGCCGTGACCGTCCAGCGCGCCGTCGCGCTGGACCACGCCGCCGAGACCACCCGGTGCCCGAACCGCACGGCGCGGTCGATCCCGCGTTCGCGCGCGGTGTCGGAGATGTAGTCGCGGATCGTGGCACCGTCGGCGATCGCGGTGGTCGTCGTCCAGGGGCGGAACGCGTAGCCGAGGGTGAACATGTCGGAGTCGGACCGGACCCCGGGATAGCGGAACAGGTCCCAGGTGCCGCCGATCGCCGCGCGTGCCTCGAGGACGGTCCAGGTCAGGTCCGGGCACCGGTCCTGCAGGTGGGCGACGGCGCCGACGCCGGAGAGGCCGGCGCCGACCACGATCACGTCGACGTCGGCGGGTGCGGATCCCATGAGATCCGAACCTACCCGGGTGTCGAGGTGCCCGGTCAGGACGCGACGGCGGCGGTCGCCGGGCCGGGACCCGCCAGCTCGCGGGACATGCTGCGGGCGCTGACGGTGAGGAGCTGTCGCACGCCGTCCGCCCCGGCCAGGTCCGGAACCACGGTCTCCAGCGCCGCGACGACCCGGCCGCCCGGCCCGGCCACCGGGGCCGCGACCGTCGTCTCCCCGGCGACGAGCTCACCGTCGCAGGTCGCGATCCGGGTGAGCCGGGTGACCGAGAGCGCGTGAAGCAGCCGGTCCGCGCGGATCACGGTGCGCGAGGTGAAGCGGGGGAGCCCCGTGGCCACGACCGACCGGATGACCGCAGCCGGGGCGAAGGCGAGCAGGACCTTGCCCAGTGCGCTCGCGTGCAGCGGGAGCTGCGCGCCCGCGGCGAAGGAGGTGGCAGGGGCGCGGCCGGCCTTCTCGATGTAGGCCACCCGCAGGTCGCGGAGCACGCCCAGGCGGACCGGGCGACCGGTGACGGCGGCGAGGTCGTCGAGGACGGCGGGCGCGAGCTGGGCGACGGTCGGCCCGCCCGCGGTCCCGGTCACACACAGGCGGCCCAGCGCCGCCCCGACCCGGTACCCCTCCTGCGAGCGTTCCAGCAGCTGGGCCGCGACGAGCTCGGTGACGAGGCGGTGAGTGGTGGTCAGCGGGATGTTGGTCAGCCGCGCCAGCTCCGACAGCGACCACCCGGTGCCGTCGGCGAAGGCCATGAGAATCGCCGTCACCTTGCTGGTGACCGTACGTCCGGCCTCCACCGCATTACCCGCCATCGTCGGCCCTTCCGTCGTCCCTGTTCGGAGGTGCCCACGGTCACAGACGGGGACCTGGAGGGTAAAGAAGAAGTTCTCACTGAGTGAACGCTATTTCACTCAGTGAAGTTCGGCGGCGCGGCGATGGTGCCGCACGCGTCTCTGGCAGAGTCGCGGCTGAAGCCCCGTCGACCCTCCGGAGCGTCCCGTGAGCACACCCGCCCCCACCCTCCCGCTGGTCAACGGCGCCCGGATCCCGCACCTGGGGCTGGGCACCTGGCCGCTCGACGACGACGGTGCCGAGAAGGCCGTCGCCACCGCGATCGACATCGGCTACCGGCTGATCGACACCGCCGAGAACTACGAGAACGAGCGCGGGGTCGGCCGCGGTCTCCGGGCGGCGGGCGTGCCGCGCGAGGAGCTGTTCGTCACCACGAAGTTCAACCGGCGCTGGCACAGCGTGGCCGGTGCGCGGGAGGCGTTCGAGCGCAGCGCCGAGCGGCTGGGTGTCGACTACATCGACTTGTTGCTCGTGCACTGGCCCAACCCCGACCAGGGTTGCTACGTGCAGGCGTTCGAGGGGATCGTCGCCCTGCTGCGCGAGGGCCTGGTGCGGGCGGCGGGCACCTCGAACTTCACCCCGGCGCAGCTGCAGGAGGTCATCGACGCGACGGAAGTGATCCCGGACGTCCATCAGATCCAGCTCACCCCGTACGTCGCCCAGGTGCCGTGGCGGGAGTTCGCGGCCGAGCACGGGATCGTCGTCGAGGGTTATTCCCCGCTGTGGCGCGGCCGCGGGCTGCTCGACGAGCCGGCGGTCGTCGAGGCCGCCCGGGTGCACGGGAAGACGCCGGGGCAGGTCGTGCTGCGCTGGCACGTGCAGCTGGGCACGGTGCCGGTGCCCAAGTCCGCCGACCCCCGCCGGCAGGCGGAGAACCTCGAGGTGTTCGACTTCGCGCTGACCGACGACGAGATGGCGGCGCTGTCGGCGCTGGACCGCGGCGACGAGCTGGCGACGGACCCGTCGACGTTCGGGCACTGAGGTCGTTCGGGCGCTGGGGTCGTTCGGGCGCTGGGGTCGTTCGGGCGCTGGGGTCGTTCGGGCACTGGGGTCGTTCGGGCACTGGGGTCGTTCGGGCACTGAGGTCGTTCGGGCACAGTGGATCGGTCGCGCAAACGCGGGACCGGGTCACGATGGCCGGCCGAGTTCCCGACCTGAGACGATGCTCAGCGAAGCGATAGCGCTCTATCGCTTTGTCGGTAGCGTTGCCGTGAGCGAAGGAGATGCGCCGGTGACGGAGACCCTGCAGGAGGAGGCCCGCGAGGCCCCCGAGACGCCCCCCGAGATGCCCCTGCACATGCGGCGTAAGGGTTTCGATCCAGTGCCCGAGATGGCGGCGCTGCGCGACGACGAGGGCGTCCGGCAGGTGGAGACGGCCTTCGGGATGCCCGCCTTCCTCGTCACCCGGCACGCGGACGTCAAGGCCGTGCTCGCCGACAGCGCCCGGTTCAGCAACGAGAGCCGCCGGGCGTTCGACGCACCCGGGGCCCCGAAGCTGAGCGCGGAGGAGCGCGACCGGATGCGGGCGGGCAACCTGCTCGGCGTCGACCCGCCGGAGCACACCCGCCTGCGGAGGATGCTCACCCCGGAGTTCACGGTCCGCCGGATGCGCCGACTGGAGCCGCGGATCGTCGAGATCGTCGACGACCACCTCGACCAGATGGGGAAGGCCGGGCCGCCGTCGGACCTCGTCGCCGACTTCGCGCTCCCGATCCCGTCCCTGGTGATCTGCGAGCTGCTGGGGGTGCCGTACGCGGACCGCGAGTCGTTCCAGCGGCGCACGGGCAAGCTGCTCGACATCTCGCTGCCGATGGACGAGCGGCTCGAGCTGGGCCGGGAGAGCCGCGAGTACATGGCGGGCCTCGTCGCCAGGGCACAGGCGGCGCCGGGCGACGACATGCTCGGCATGCTCGTGCGCGACCACGGGGACGACCTGAGCACGGACGAGCTGATCGGCATCGCCGGGCTGCTGCTCATCGCCGGGCACGAGACCACGTCGAACATGCTCGGGCTCGGGGCCCTCGCCCTCCTGCGGCATCCCGAGCAGCTCGCCCTGGTGCGCGACGACCCGGCCGCGGTCGCGCCGGCCGTCGAGGAGCTGCTGCGCTTCCTCGGCATCGTGCACTCGGGCATCCCGCGGACCACCACCCGGGACGTGGAGGTCGGCGGCGTCGCCATCCCGGCCGGCTCGCTGGTGATCCTCGCCCTGGCCGCCGCGAACCGCGACCCCCGCCTCCTCGCCGACGGCGACCGCCTCGACATCACCCGAGACGCTGCCGGGCACGTCGCCTTCGGCCACGGGGTGCATCACTGCCTGGGCGCGCCGCTGGCCCGGATGGAGATGCGCATCGCCTTCCCGGCACTGCTGCGCCGGTTCCCCCGGCTGGCCCTCGCGGTGCCGTTCGACGAGGTCGAGTTCCGCGCGTTCCACTTCATCTACGGGCTGCGGTCGCTGCCCGTGACCTGGTGAGGGACGGGCCATGAAGATCTCCCAGATGAGGATCACCGCGGACCGGGACGTCTGCATCGGGGCGGGGATGTGCGTCATGACCGCCGAGGAGGTGTTCGACCAGGGCGACGACGGGATCGTCGTCGTCATCGAGGTCGAGGTGCCACCCGAGCACGCCGACGCGGCCGCGCGGGCGGTGGCGGCCTGCCCGTCGGGGGCCCTGCGCCGGGTCGACGCCTGATCGGCGGCGCTGATCATGCTTCCGGCACGCTGCTACCGTTCGCCCGTGGCGAGCCCGTCCGGTGAAGGTGCAGTGGGCGAAGGTGCGGCGGCGGAGCGCGGCCTGCGCCTGGACGCCGTCCGCAATCAGGAGCGCATCGTCGTGGCCGCTGCGGGGGCGTTCTCGGAGCTCGGTGCGGAGGTCACGCTCGAGGAGGTGGCCCGGCGCGCCGGGGTCGGCGTCGCCACCGTGTACCGGCGGTTCCGTAACCGGGACCAGCTGGTGCGGGCGGTCGTCGCGCACGTGCTCACCGCCGAGATCGAGCCCGTCGCCGAGATCGAGACGGACGACCCGTGGCGCGACCTCGCCGCCACCCTGGAGGCGAGCGTGGCGGCCGTCGCGGCGCACAGCGAGGTGGTCGCGCTCGCCCACGCCGCCGGGGCGATCGACGTCGACGTCGTGGACCGCTACCTGCAGCGGCTGGAGCGGGTGCTGACCCGGGCCAGGGGCGCCGGCCTGGTCCGCCCGGAGCTGGAGCCGCGCGACCTCGCCGTTGCGGTGATGATGGTGTTGGCGACCGTGCGCAAGGTGGACCGGGGCGACCGCGGGGACGAGTGCGGCGGGTGGCGGCGCTACCTGGTGTTGCTGCTGGACGGAATGCGGCCGGCGCCCCGTCCGTTGCCCGGCTCGCCGGTCACCGGAGCCGCAGGCCGTCCGGCGTCATCATCACCGGCATCGGGTCGCTGATCGCCCCGACGAACGTGTCGTCCGGACCCCGGTGGTGGAACGCGAGCAGCACGACACCGCCCTCCCGGTCGCGGACGAGCTTGCCCACGTAGAACCGGTCGTCCAGGAGCAGCTCGGCGGAGGCGACGTCGAACGGGTCGCCGCCGGCCTCGGCCGTCACCGCCCAGATACCGCCGGTGGCCACCGTGGCGGCGCGGGCGGCCGAGAGCTCCGGACGCAGGCACGAGAACAGCAGCACCGGGCGCCCGTCGACGACCTCCCGCTGCATCACCTCGAGCTGGCCGAACCCCGCGCCGGGCGCCGAGCGCGGCGGCCGCACCGTCCAGCGCCTCAGGTCGGGTGACCAGGCGGCGCCGACCACGCCGCGGTCGTCCGCCGGCCCGGTGCGGCCGCGGGCGGTGACGAGCATGTGCCAGCCGTCGCCACCGGGATCCGGGTAGACCCACGGGTCGCGCCAGTTCTCACCGGGCCAGCCCTCGCCGAGCACCTCGTACCAGCGGGGATCCGCGCGCAGGACCGGGTTGGCGGGGTCCCGGGTCCAGGTGAGGAGGTCGGGGGAGGTGGCGAGGCAGGTGCTCTGCACGGTCTCGCCGCCTGCGTCCGTGGCGCCGGTGTAGAACATGTGCCACGGGGCGTCCGGCGCAGGGCGCACGACGCAGCCCGTCCAGATCGCGAGGTCGTCCGGCCCGCTCGGGTCGCCTGCCGAGAGGGCCTCGGGCAGCAGCTCCCAGGTGCGCAGGTCCGTCGAGACCGCGTGCCCGACCCCGGCGCAGCGATGGCGCAGCTCGGGGTCGCCGAGCTCGCGGGGGGCGTTGAGGTAGAACAGATGCAGGCGTTCGCCGTCGTCGACGGTCCAGAAGTCCCACACCCAGGCGTCGGGAAGGATCAGCACGGCGGACAG
>JAEUJO010000145.1 GCA_016794615.1 Pseudonocardia sp.
CGCCCACAGGTCGTTCTTCGACACCATCGAGAAGCAGCCCCTCACCGGCGAGCAGGCGGCCGCGGTCGTCACTTTCGACAACCGCGTGCAGGTGATCGCCGCCGCCGGATCCGGCAAGACCTCGGTGATGGTCGCCCGGGCGGCGTACTCGATCATGCGTGATTTCGTGCCGGCCGACCGCATCCTCATGTTGGCCTTCAACAAGGATGCGGCCAAGGAGCTCGGCGAGCGGGTGACGGCGCGTCTCGGCGCGGCAGGTATCGACGAGGCTGGCCTGCAGGCCGCCACCTTCCACGCCTTCGGGCTGAAGGTGATCGCCAAGGCCACCGGGAGGAAGAAGCGACTCGCGTCCTGGATAGACGGTGGCCAGGACGTCGCCATGGTCAGCAGGATCGTCGACGTGCTTCGCGACAGTTCGCCCGGGTTCCGGTGGAAATGGGACATGTACCGCCTGCTCTTCGCGCGCATGGCCGATGAGCCCGGCGCGGGTGAGCCGGACGGTTACGACTACAAGGCCAGGCAGACCGGCTTCAGGACGTTCAACGGCGAGGTGGTGAAGAGCCAGGGTGAGCGGATGGTCGCCGACTTCCTCTTCCTGAACGGCGTGAACTACGTGTACGAGCGCCCGTACGTGCACGACGTGGCGGACAAGCGGCACTCGCAGTACCGCCCGGACTTCTACTACCCCGACGTCGATGTCTGGCACGAGCACTGGGCGCTCGACCGTCACGGAAAACCCCCGGCCGAGTTCAGCGGGTACGCCGAGGGGATGGCCTGGAAGAAGGCCCTCCACCGCCGGCACGGCACGACGCTGATCGAGACCACCTGGGCGACGATCATCGACAAGAGCGGGTTCCGTGCCTTCACTCAGGACCTGGAGTCCATCGGCCTGACACTGGACTGGAACCCCGATCGCCCGATCCGTGGTGCTGAGCCGGTCCGTCACGAGGATCTTGCCCGGCTGGTTCGCTCCTTCATGGCGCACGTGAAGTCGAGTTCGCTCACCCGAGCCGACCTCCAAGGCCGACTGGCGGGGGCCTCCGCCAGCATCCAGAAGTACCGCGCCCAGGTCTTCCTGGACCTTTACTGGGACATCCACGAGCGATGGCAGCAGCGCCTCCAGGAGTCCGACTCCATCGACTTCGAGGACATGCTCGTCGAAGCGGCCAAGCACCTCGAGGTCGGGCACGTCGACATGGGGTACGACCTCGTGCTGGTGGACGAGTTCCAGGACGCCAGCCGGGCTCGAGCCCGCCTGGCGAAGGCGCTCGTGGACAGGCCACACCGCCATCTGCTGGCCGTCGGCGATGACTGGCAGTCGATCAACCGGTTCGCCGGCGCCGACCTGTCCGTGATGACGTCGTTCAACGACTGGTTCGGCGCCGGGCCGACCCTGCGGCTGCAGACCACGTTCCGCTCTCCCCAGTCGATCTGTGACGCGGCGAGCGGATTCGTCGCTAAGAACCCACGCCAGTTCGCCAAGCACGTGACCTCGAGTCACCCCGACTACGGTCCGCCGATCTCGCTGGTGCGGGTCGCGCGCACGGACCAGGTCACCCGGGCGCTGTCCGGCGTGCTCAGCGACCTTGCCGAGCAGGTGCGTTCGGAATCGATCGCACCTGGTCCGTCCGGCGTGGTGACGGTCGACGTCCTCGGTCGATATCGGTTCGACCGGGATCGGATGCCTCGACGGCTGCCCGCTGGGCTCACGGTGACCTTCAGAACCGTGCATTCCGCCAAGGGCCTGGAGGCGGACTACATCCTGTTACCCAACGTTTCCTCGGGCACCTACGGTTTCCCCAGCGAGGTGGTCGACGACCCCGTTCTGTCCCTCGCCATGGCGGAGGCCGATCCCTACCCCCACGCCGAGGAACGCCGACTCTTCTACGTCGCCCTCACCCGCGCCCACCGACAGGTCATCATGGTCGGTGTCGCAGGGCGGGAGTCCCAGTTCGTGACTGAACTACTCAATGATGGCCGCCTCGAGTTGTCCGCGCTGAGCACTGTCGAACTGTCCCAACCCTGTCCAGGGTGCGGGCACGGCGTGCTCGTCGAACGCAAGCGTCGCGCTGACGGTCGCGAGTTCATGGGCTGCAGTGCGTTCCCGCAATGCACATTCACGCGCGCTGCCAGGAACGACCCAAGACAATGAGTGACCCGGCCGTCAGCGGGGGTCGCGGCCGATGAAGGCGAGCATCCTGGTCTGCACGTCGGCGTCGGCCGGGACCTCGACCTCCGGGCCGAACTGACCGCTGGAGCGCAGCAGGCCGTCGAGCGGCTGCATGTCGTCGAGCAGCGCCGCGCAGCGTTCCGGGTCGAGGGCTTCGCCCTGGCCGGTGGCGCGGGCGAGGTCCCAGGTGTGCATGAACACGTCGGCGGTGAAGAACCGGCTGACCGCATCGGGCAGCGGGACCTCGCCGATGTGCGGGTTGCGCAGCGTCGTGCCCGCCGAGGCCGGGTCGTCGAGGAGGGCCTGCACGCCGTCGCTCATGGTGCGCCAGGCGGCCACCGGGTCGTCGTCGACGTCCGGGCCTTGCGGCAGGGTGCGGCCGGTGCCGCCGGCGAGGAAGCCGGGGAACCACTCGACGAGGTGGCGGACGACGTCGCGGGCGGTCCATTCGGCGACCGGGGAATGCCGGTTCCAGGTGGCGTCGTCGGGCACCGCCGTGACGAGTGCGGTGAACCGGCCCGCGATCTCGCGGTACTCGTCGGCCGCGGTCTCATCCCTGATCACGGGACCTCCTCGACCGATCGGTTGAGGAGAGGATGGGAAGGCGGGTGAGTCATTGTCAACCATCTGGTTGCGAACGCCGCCCGGTGGCGCTGGCGCACCTCGGCTGTGCCGTCACACACCGGGCGGTGCCGTCGCAGTCGTCGAGCGGGGTGCGACCCCCAGCTTCCTGTGTGCCGGCGAGCGGACAGATCAGGCTTCGCACATCGCGAGCAGCTTCGTCACCGTCGCCCAGTTGCGGGCGGTGCCTTCCGCCGGGCCGCCGGGGCGGCTGAGCACCCTGGCGAGCTCGCTGCGGCCGAAGCCGTCCGGGGTGTGCAGGTAGAGCGTCCGCCCGACGATGCGGGCCTCGTCCCGGCCGACCTTCTCCCCGAGCTTGTCCTGCACCTCGGCGAGCCGCTCCTGCGCCGCCTGGCCCGTGGTGCCGGTCAGGAAGACCGCGTGCACCCGCTTGGGGTCCGGCTCGTCGGGATACGGGTTGTCCGCGACGACCCGGGCCAGCTCCTCGCGCGACAGCGTGACCACGCGGCAGGTGACCCCCAGCTCGTCCGCGATCGCCTCCTCCAGGTCGTCGGCCAGGGTCGACCCCGCCGTGCCGGCGGTGAACACGACGTTCCCGCTCGCGATGTACGTCGCGACGTCGGCGTGCCCGAGCCGTTCGACGAGCGCGCGCAGCGCAGGCATGGCCACCCGCTTGTGGGGGCCGAGGTTGACCCCGCGCAGCAGGGCGACGTGGGTGGGCACGCGAGCATTGTGGAGCCACTACGCTGCGCGACGCCGAGCGGACGGCGTGGTGCGGGTCCGCCCGGGTTGTCTCGGTTCGGTGCGAAGCGGTAACAACGTTGCCGACGGCGCGCGAACCCCCGCGGGCCCCGATGGTGGGAGCGGGCTCTGAGCTCAGTGGACATGTGGCCCGGAGCGCCCTACCCGCTCGGCGCGTCGTACGACGGTGGCGGCACGAACTTCGCGATCTTCTCGGAGGTGGGGGAGCGCGTCGAGCTGTGCCTGTTCGACGACGAGGGCGAGGAGACGCGCTACGACCTGCCCGAGCGCGAGGCCCTGGTCTGGCACGGCTACCTGCCGCGGATCGTGCCCGGGCAGCGCTACGGCTACCGGGTGCACGGCCCGTACGACCCCGGCCGCGGCCACCGGTGCAACCCCGCCAAGCTGCTCCTGGACCCGTACGCCAAGGCGATCGACGGCCAGATCCGCTGGAACGAGGCGCTGTACTCCTACCGGTTCGCCGACCACGGCGCCTTCAACGAGATCGACTCGGCGCCGTACACCCAACGCTCGGTGGTCATCAACCCGTTCTTCGACTGGACCAACGACCGGCCGCTGCGGATCCCATACCACCAGACGGTGATCTACGAGGCGCACGTGCGGGCCATGACGATGCGCCACCCCGACATTCCGCCGGACATCCGCGGCACCTACATGGGCCTCGTGCACCCCGTGATGATCGACCACTTCAAGCGGCTGGGCGTCACGGCCGTCGAATTGATGCCGGTGCACCAGTTCGTGCACGACCACGTGCTCGAAGACCGCGGTCTGAAGAACTACTGGGGCTACAACACGATCGGCTTCTTCGCCCCGCACAACGACTACGCCTCGTTCGGCACCCAGGGCCAGCAGGTCCAGGAGTTCAAGTCGATGGTGAAGCAGTTCCACCGTGCGGGCATCGAGGTGATTCTCGACGTCGTCTACAACCACACCGCCGAGGGCAATCACATGGGTCCGACGTTGTCGTTCCGCGGGATCGACAACGCCGGCTACTACCGGCTCGTCCCCAACGACCTCTACCACTATTACGACACCACCGGCACCGGGAACAGCTTCAACGTCCGCCAGCACGAGTCGCTGCGGCTCATCATGGACTCGTTGCGGTACTGGGTCCTGGAGATGCACGTCGACGGTTTCCGGTTCGACCTGGCCGCCGCCCTGGCCCGGGAGTTCCACTCGGTGGACCGGCTGGCCGCGTTCTTCGACCTGGCCAACCAGGACCCGGTCGTCAGCCAGGTCAAGCTCATCGCCGAACCGTGGGACGTCGGCGAGGGTGGTTACCAGGTCGGCGGGTTCCCGGCCCTGTGGACGGAGTGGAACGGCAAGTACCGCGACACGGTCCGTGATTTCTGGCGGGGTGAGCCGGCCCGGCTGGGCGAGTTCGCGTCGCGGTTCACCGGCAGCAGCGACCTCTACGAGAAGGACAACCGGCGCCCCATCGCATCCATCAATTTCGTGACCGCGCACGACGGGTTCACCCTGGACGACCTGGTCTCGTACAACGACAAGCACAACCACGCCAACGGCGAGGACAACCGGGACGGGGAGAGCCACAACCGGTCGTGGAACCACGGCGCGGAAGGGCCGAGCGACGACGGCGAGATCCACGCGCTGCGTGAGCGGCAGAAGCGCAACTTCATCGCGACGCTGCTGCTGAGCCAGGGCGTCCCGATGATCTCGCACGGCGACGAGCTCGGGCGAACGCAGCACGGCAACAACAACGTCTACTGCCAGGACAACGAGACCAGCTGGGTGGACTGGAAGGCCGCCCGCGAGTACTCGGTGCTCACCGATTTCACCGGTGAGGTCGCGAAGCTGCGGGCGGAGCATCCGGTGTTCCGGCGGCGCCGGTTCTTCCAGGGGCGGCCGATCCAGGGCAGCAACATCGACGACATCGTCTGGCTGCGGCCCGACGGGCAGCCGATGACCGAGCACGACTGGCACAGCGGCTACGCGCGCACGCTCGCCGTCTACCTCAACGGTGAGGGCATCCCGGAACGCGACCCGCTGGGGGCACGCGTCGTCGACGACTCGTTCCTGCTGCTGTTCAACGCCCACTTCCACGCGACGGCGTTCACGCTGCCGACCGAGGACTACGGGCGGATGTGGCAGGTCGTGGTGGACACCGCGGACCCCCTGCGGGCCCGAGCGGCCCGCAAGGAGCGCGACGCCAAGCCGGGTGGGCGGCTGCGCATCCCGGCGCGGTCGTTGCTGGTGCTGCGGCGCCGGTTCTGACCAGGCCGCGGAGCCGGGTTCAGGCGGCGGTGCGGCTGCGGCGTGCGGGCGCCGGGGCGGTGCCGAGTGCGGTGGCGACCGCTCCCGTCAGGGCGCCGGCCCGGTCGACGCAGGCGCCGTCGTGCCGCCAGGCGACGCGCCCGTCGGGCCGCACGAGCACCGCGGAGCCGGGACCGAAGCCGTATCGCGGCGCGAGAGCCGCGCCGTGTACGTCCCGGCCCTCGACCAGCACCCGCAGCGGCACGCCCCTGACGGCGGCGGCCGCCCGTGCCCACGGTCGGCCGTCCGCGCCGGTGAGCAGGGTGAGACCGCCGTCGAACAGGTCGAGCGTCGAGCGGTGGCGCCCCGCGTGCCGGACCCAGGCGTGCGGGGCGCGCTCGCCCGGCCGCGCGGCGAGGTCGATGCGCAGGTCCGGCGCCGGATCCGGACCGGCGATCACCGTCGAGCGGTGCGTGTGGCCCAGGCTGCTCGGCAGGCCGTCGGTCGGGCGGCCCTCCACGTCGAGCGAGCGGGCGGCGGCGGCGAGCCCGACGGGGCCGCGTTCCGCGTCGTGGCTCGTGAGCAGCGCGTCCCCGGCCAGGCCGCGGGCCGCCCACGCGAGCTTCCAGCCCAGCTCGTGGCCGTCGTGGATCGCGGTGTTCAGGCCGATCCCGCCGACCGGGGTGGTCCGGTGCGCGGCGTCGCCGACGAGGAACCCGGGCCCGGCGCGATAGGTCGTCGCCACCTCGGCCGCCAGCGTGAACGGCTGCACGTCGAGGATCTCGGGGTCGAGGTCGGGGAACCCGGTGGCGGCGCGCAACGTCGGCGTCCAGTCGGCGGGCACGGCAGGCGGGGATCCGTCGAACCGCAGGCCGACGTAGGCCCAGCGGCCCTCGCCCATCGGGCACAGCGCCGCGGACGACGGCTCGTCGACGAACGTGAGCAGGCGGTGCGGCTGTGGCAGGGCCGCGGCGGGTCGGAACAGCACCTGGACGGCGTGTGCCCAGGTGCCCAGGTTGGTGGTGGCGATGCCGAGCGCGGCGCGGACGGCGCTGCGGGTGCCGTCGGCCCCGACGACGAACCGGGCGTGCACCCTGACGCTCGAGCGGAGTTCGTGCCCGTGGAGTTCGTGCCCGTGGAGTTCGTGCCCGTGGAGTTCGTGCCCGTGGAGTTCGGCACTGACGCCGTCCGGTCGGACGCGCAGGTCCACGAGCGGGGTCGCGAACCGGACCTCCCCGCCCGCCCGGCGCACAGCGTCGACGAGGATCGGTTCGAGCAGGTCCTGCGGGCAGGCCAGGGGCAGAACGGGGCTGACGTCGAGGATCTCGCGGGGGGACGGATAGCCCCCCGCGCGGCCGCTCGATCGCGGGGACGCGGCGAGGGTGGCCGCCGAGGCGGCCTCGGGCAGGACGAGGATCCGGCGGGCTCGCACCGCCGGGGCGACGCCCCAGGTGCGGAGGATCTCCACGGTGCGCACGTTGATCCCGGTGGCGCGGGGGAGGCCCGAGGTCCCGGGCCTGCGGTCGACGACGAGCACGCGCGCGCCGTGCCGGGCCGCGGAGAGGGCAGTGGCCAGACCGCCGGGACCGGCGCCGACGACCAGGACGTCGTAGGTCCCGTGGCCGGCGGTGATGGCGTCGCCGACGACGCCGGGGGTGATGGGCACGATGATGAGAATCGCGGTGCCGGCCGGCCCGCGGATCCGTATCGCCTACCGAGCTTCACCCGCCCAGGTACGCAGCTGGGTCCGGGCCGGGACGCCCCGCCTTGGCCAGCAGGTTCGCGACATGGGTGTCGACGGTCCGCGGGGAGAGGAGCTGCCGCTCGGCCACCTGCACGTCGGTCAGGCCCTCCGCGACCAGCCCGAGCACCTCGGCCTCCCGCACCGTGATCCCGCGGTTGCGGGGAGCCGGTGCCCCGGCTCGGCGGAGCAGATCGCGGCAGGTGCGGGCGAGCAGGACGTCGCCCACCTGCTCGTGGACGGCGAGGTCGGCGCGCACGGTCGGTACGGGATCGCCCCAGCCGTCGGTGATCGCGGCGTCCAGCACGACGGTGTGCAGCAGCCGGCGCCACCACGGCAGGCCACCGAGCGCCTCCTCGCCGGCGGCGAGCAGCGCGGCGGCCTCGTCACAGTGGCCGGTGCGACCGTGTGTGACGGCGTCGGCCCAGGTGAAGGTGCCGCGGTTGGCCGGGACCTGAGGGCGTGGGTGCGCCTCATCCAGCCGTTCCCCCGCTCGATCACAGCATGGACCAGGGCTGCCGCACCCATGCAGGCATCGGCGGCGTCGCTCCGACACCGTCAGGGCGTCGGCAAAGTCGCGCGGTGCGGCGTGGTGCCGACGTGGTGCCGACGTGGTGCTGCCACAGTGTGGTAAAGGCCTTCGTGCGCGTGCTGGTCGGATCGAGCGGCATGGATGTGCAGTCCGAGCAGCGCATTCGTGACTTTCGGGCGCCAGGATGCGGTCCTGGTAAGCGTCTCGTATCACGACCAGATCAACTATGCCGACGCCCTGCC
>JAEUJO010000252.1 GCA_016794615.1 Pseudonocardia sp.
CTGCGGACCATCGAGTGGCAGAAGGCATCGGCCGACACCGCTGCCTCGACGCTCCCGTCCGGCCCGCGGGTCCACTCCAGGCGCTGCAGCGCCCGCACCGTCGTCGCACGCTCCCGGCGCTTGCAGAACGCGGCGAAGTCGTGCTCGCCGAGCAACCCGGCGGACGCGGCCGTGACGGCCTCGAGATCCAGCGGATGCGGCCAGGCCAGCGTGTCGCGGGCACGCAGCGGGTCCGCGCCCCAGGGCGCGGTGGCGATCCGGTATCGGTAGTGACGGCCCAGCGCCGCGAACCGGGCGTCGAACTCCACCGGCACGGGCGTGACGGCGGTGACCCGCACGTCGGAGGGCAGCAGCCGGGCCAACCGGCGCACGGCCTGTGCCGGTTCGAGGTTCGTGGGCAGGTCCGCGGAGGCGACCTGACCGGTCGCGTGCACCCCGGCATCGGTCCGCCCGGCCACCGTCAGCGCGACGGGCATCCGCAGGATCACGGCCAGCGCATCGGTGAGCACCCCGGCCACGGTGCGCCGCCCGGGCTGGGCGGCCCAGCCGGAGAAGTCGGTGCCGTCGTAGGCGATGTCGAGCCGGAACCTCGCGGTTCGGCGTGGCTCGGGCAGCGGAGCCCCGGGAAACACGGCCGGAACAGCGACGAGCCCGCCGTCCCCTGCCCCACCGAGAAGCCCCCGCCTGGCGGCGTCGGCTTCTCGGACATGCGTCGGGGGGACGGCGGGCTCGTTCACATGCGGGTGGGTCAGGACCGCGGTGCAGGCGGCTCGAACCCGGCGGCCTCGGCGGCCGCAGGCGTCGCGAACCAGACCTCGGCCACGGTCTGCCCGTAGTGCGGCGACTCGGGGACGTGGTAGAGCCTCGAGTCCTCGTTGCCCTTGATCGGGAAGCCCTCCGGCGCCTCGGACGGGTCGGCCAGCGGGGCGTGGCTGCCCTCGCCGTACGGCGCGTCCGCGGTCGAGGTGCTCTCCTCGGCCGGTGTCTCGGCAGCCGGGGCGTCGACTGTCTCGGCCACCGTCGCCGAAGCACCCTCAGCCTCGTCGACGGCGTTCTCCCCGGTGGTCGGGCCCGGCTCCGCGACGGCGGGCGCCGCCGGGGTGGCCGGCTGACGGCGCTGCGACCCGGCAACGCGCCGGGCCCGGTCCGCCTCGTCCGTGACGGTCTTCTGCGACACCAGCTCGATCACGGCCATCGGGGCGTTGTCGCCCTGACGCGCCAGCGTCTTGGTGATGCGCGTGTAGCCGCCGTTGCGGTCGGCGAAGAACGGTCCGATCTCGTGCATCAAGCGGTGCACGGTCTCCCGGTCCCGGATCACCTTCTGGATCTCGCGGCGGTTGTGCAGGTCGCCACGCTTGGCCTTGGTGATCAGGCGCTCGGCGTACGGGCGGAGCCGCTTCGCCTTGGCCTCGGTCGTGGTGATCTTGCCGTGCTGGAACAGCGAAGTCGCCAGGTTGGCCAGGATCAGCCGCTGGTGCGCGGGCGAGCCGCCGAGGCGGGCGCCCTTGGTGGGCTGAGGCATCGCTACAGCTGCTCCGTTTCTGCGTAGTCCTGACCGTCGTCACCGAACGGCTGGTCCGGGTCGAACGTGTCCGTGGTGTAGTCCGTGGCCGCCACGGTCGGGTCGAACCCGGGCGGGCTGTCCTTGAGCGCGAGGCCGAGCCCGACGAGCTTCATCTTGACCTCGTCGATCGACTTCGCACCGAAGTTGCGGATGTCGAGCAGGTCGGCCTCGCTCCGGCCCACCAGCTCGCCGACGGTGTGGATGCCCTCGCGCTTGAGGCAGTTGTAGGAACGGACCGTCAGGTCCAGCTCCTCGATCGGCATCGCGAAGGCGGCGATGGTGTCGGCCTCCTGCGGCGAGGGGCCGATCTCGATGCCCTCTGCGTCGACGTTCAGCTCGCGGGCCAGGCCGAAGAGCTCCACGAGGGTCTTGCCGGCCGAGGCCAGCGCGTCCCGCGGGGTGATCGACGGCTTGGTCTCGACGTCCAGCACGAGACGGTCGAAGTCGGTGCGCTGCTCGACGCGGGTCGCCTCGACCTTGTAGGTCACCTTCAGCACCGGCGAGTAGATCGAGTCGACCGGGATGCGGCCGATCTCGGCGCCGGTGGCCTTGTTCTGCTGGGCCGGCACGTAACCGCGGCCCCGCTCGACGACCAGCTCGACCTCGAGGCGGCCCTTGTCGTTCAGGGTGGCGATGTGCAGGTCCGGGTTGTGCACGGTGACACCGGCCGGGGGCACGATGTCACCCGCGGTGACCGGGCCGGGGCCCTGCTTGCGCAGGTACATCGTCACCGGCTCGTCCTCCTCGGAGCTCACGACGAGCTCCTTGAGGTTCAGGATGATGTCGGTGACATCCTCCTTGACGCCCGGGACGGTGGTGAACTCGTGCAGCACGCCGTCGATGCGGATGCTGGTGACGGCAGCGCCGGGGATGGACGACAGGAGGGTGCGCCGGAGCGAGTTGCCCAGCGTGTAGCCGAATCCGGGCTCCAGCGGCTCGATGACGAACCGCGACCGGGTGTCGGTGACCGCGTCCTCGGTCAGGGCGGGGCGCTGAGAGATCAGCACAGGTGTTTCTCCTTCGGTTGCCGCGGCACCCACCATTTGATGCCGCAGTGAGCCCCCGAGCCCCACTGCGGGGCCCGGGGGACGAGCCCTGCTACTTGGAGTAGAGCTCGACGATCAGCTGCTCGGTGACCTGCGTGTCGATCTGTGCCCGCTCCGGGAGCTGGTGCACCAGGATGCGCAGGCTGCTGGGCACGACCTGCAGCCAGGCCGGGACCGGCCGGTCGCCCACCAGCTCCTTGGCGATGATGAAGGGGTCGGTGGGCATCGACTTCGGCTTGACGTCGATGACGTCCCACTGCGACACCCGGAAGCTGGGGATGTCGACCTTCTTCCCGTTGACCAGGAAGTGGCCGTGGTTCACCAGCTGACGGGCCATGCGCCGGGTGCGCGCGAGGCCCGCCCGATACACGACGTTGTCCAGGCGCGACTCGAGGATCTGCAGCAGGTTGTCGCCGGTCTTGCCCTGGCGACGGTTGGCCTCCTCGTAGTAGCGGCGGAACTGCTTCTCCAGCACGCCGTACGCGAAGCGGGCCTTCTGCTTCTCCTGCATCTGCAGGAGGTACTCGGTCTCCTTGATCCGGATCCGGCCGTGCTGGCCGGGCGGGTAGGGGCGACGCTCGAAAGCCTGGTCGCCGCCGACGAGGTCGACCTTCAGCCGGCGGGACTTGCGGGTCATGGGGCCGGTGTAGCGAGCCATGTCTGGTTGCTCCTCTCCCCTAGACCCGGCGCCGCTTGGGCGGGCGGCAGCCGTTGTGCGGCTGCGGGGTGACGTCGGAAATGGTGCCCACCTCGAGGCCGGCGGCCTGCAGCGAACGAATCGCGGTCTCCCGGCCGGAGCCGGGACCCTTGACGAACACGTCGACCTTCTTCATGCCGTGCTCGGCGGCCTTGCGGGCGGCGCTCTCGGCGGCCATCTGCGCGGCGAACGGGGTGGACTTGCGCGAGCCCTTGAAGCCGACGTGGCCCGCGGAGGCCCACGCGATCACCGCACCGGTCGGGTCCGTGATGGACACGATGGTGTTGTTGAAGGTGCTCTTGATGTGCGCGTGACCGTGCGCGACGTTCTTCTTCTCCTTGCGGCGGACCTTCTTCGGTCCGGCCGCCGTGCGGCTGCGGGGCGGCATTACTTCTTACCTGCCTTCTTCTTGCCGGCGACGGTCTTCTTCGGACCCTTGCGGCCGCGGGCGTTGGTCTTGGTCCGCTGGCCGCGCACCGGCAGCCCCCGGCGGTGCCGGATCCCCTGGTAGCAGCCGATCTCGATCTTCCGACGGATGTCCGCCTGCACCTCGCGGCGCAGGTCGCCCTCGACCCGGAAGTTGCTCTCGATGTACTCACGCAGCGCGACGAGGTCCTCGTCGGTCAGGTCCTTCGTGCGCAGGTCGTAGCCGATCCCCGTGGCGTTGAGGACCTCCTTCGACCGGGTGCGTCCGATCCCGTAGATGTAGGTGAGCGCGACCTCCATCCGCTTGTCGCGGGGGAGGTCGACGCCGGCGAGACGTGCCATGCGGCGGGGTGCTCCTGTCGTTGTGCCGGGTACTCCCGACGACCGTCCCGACCGCGCAGCGGCCGAGCCCCGGCCCGGTTCCGGGGGCGGACCGCGCCCGTTGGCGCGGCAGGTTCGTCGGGTTCCTCTGGTGGTGCTGCGGTCAGATGACCGCGACGTGCAGAGAGATGACGTGCGGAGAGACTCTGAGTGGGGTCCTGAAGAGACCGGGTCCCGCGCCTTCGGCGCACCTACCGGTTCTTCAGCATCCTCATCCCTGGCGCTGCTTGTGGCGCAGGTTCTCGCAGATCACCATGACTCGCCCGTGACGGCGGATCACCTTGCACTTGTCGCAGATCTTCTTGACGCTCGGGTTGACCTTCACGTCGTCGATCCTTTTCTCGGTGGCGTCATTGAGACCTTTTCGACCGGCGTCGATCTGGACCTCGGCTGCCGTTGGCCAAACGGCTTGGTCGAAACGGCCTCACTTGTAGCGGTAGACGATGCGGCCGCGGGTCAGGTCGTACGGCGACAGCTCTACGACCACCCGGTCCTCGGGGAGGATCCGGATGTAGTGCTGCCGCATCTTCCCACTGATGTGGGCCAGGACCCGGTGCCCGTTCTCCAGCTCCACGCGAAACATCGCGTTCGGCAGGGGTTCCACGACCCGGCCCTCGACCTCGATCGCCCCGTCCTTCTTGGCCATGTCCTCCGCGTTCCGTGACAGAAGTGGTATCGGTCCTCGCTCGCGGGCACGCCACAACCCAGAACCGTGGAGTGCGGGAAGCACGACGGAACGGGCCCTGCGGGCACGCGCGAACACCAGTGTACGTCGCTTGTCTGACTTGCCACGCGTGGGGTGGACGCACCCACCCGTTCCGGATGGAACCGCGGCGCTCAGCTCCCGGGCGGGCCGCAGGGGCGGGTCCCGAGCGGCGACGTGGCGCTCGAGTCGAGCCTACGCTGCGAGGATGGCCCCGCGTCGCCTGCCTCGGCCCCGCGAGCTCGCACCGCTCCTGCGGCCCGCCCCGTTCGTGCGCGACGCCACCGCTCGGCGGCTGCGCCGCGCGGCCGCCGTCGCCGACCTCCGGACGATCGCCCGACGGCGCACCCCGCGTGCGGTGTTCGACTACTGCGACGGCGCCGCCGACGGTGAGCAGTCCCTCCGCCGGGCCCGGGAGGCGTTCGAGGGGGTCGAGTTCCAGCCGTCGGTGCTGCGCGACGTATCCACCGTCGACACCGGCCGCGACATCCTCGGCCGGCGTTCGGCCCTCCCGTTCGCGTTCGCCCCCACCGGCTTCACGCGGATGGTGCACACCGAGGGTGAACGCGCGGTGGCGTCCGTCGCCCAGGAGATCGGCGTTCCCTACACCTTGTCGACCATGGGCACGACCACCATCGAGGACCTGGCTTCTTCCGTGCCCTCGGCCCGGCTGTGGTTTCAGCTCTACCTGTGGCGCGACCGATCGTTCGGTGCGGACCTCGTCCAGCGCGCTGCCGCCGCCGGCTACGACACGCTCATGCTCACCGTCGACACGCCCGCAGGCGGAGCGCGGCTGCGCGATGTCCGCAACGGTCTGTCGATCCCGCCCGCGCTCTCGATGCGCACGTTCCTCGACGGCGCGCTGCACCCGCACTGGTGGTTCGACCTGTTGACCACCGAACCCCTGACGTTCGCGACGCTCGCCGCCGGAGGCACCCCCGAGCAGCTGATCAACCGGGTCTTCGACCCCGCCCTGACCATGGCCGACGTCGAGTGGCTCCGCGGCACCTGGCCCGGCAAGCTCGTGGTCAAGGGAGTGCAGAGCGTCGACGACGCCGTCCGCGTGGTGGACGCGGGGGCGGACGCCGTCCTGCTGTCCAACCACGGCGGCCGCCAGCTCGACCGCGCACCCGTGCCGCTGCAGCTGGTGGCACCCACCGCCCAGGCGCTGGGTGGGCGGGCCGAGGTGCTCGTGGACACCGGCATCACCAACGGCGGCGACGTCGTCGCGGCCGTGGCGCTGGGGGCCACGGCCGCGCTCGTCGGGCGGGCCTACCTGTACGGGCTGATGGCGGGCGGGCGCGCCGGTGTGGCGAAGGCGGCCGAGATCCTCCGGACGGACATCGTCCGCACGCTCCAGCTGCTGGGCGTGCCGAGCGTGGACGAGCTCGCCCCCCAGCACGTGCGGCTGCGATAGGCCGCATCTCGGATCGTGCGCCGCGCGCGCTCCGCCCGCCCTCGGAAAATGCCGGCGAAAGTGTCCGGGGTCCCGCCTACCGTCGTCGTACCAGGGGCGGGAGGAGCGGCGGTGTCCGAGGGCGTCGGCCATGCGAACACCGGCAACGACAGTGCCGTGCTGCCGGGGCCGGGGGAGCCGCGTCGCCTGCCGCGGTCGCTGCGCCCGTTCCGGCACCGCGAGTACCGGCTGCTGATCGCGTCGGCGGCGGCCTCGCTGCTCGCCGACGGACTGTGGCTCGTCGCCCTCGTGTGGCAGGTCATCGGGTCGGGCGGCGGCCCGTCCGACCTGTCGATGGTGGCGGCGGCGACGAGCCTGGGGCTGGTCGTCGCCGTGCTGATGGGCGGTGTGGCGGCCGACCGCTTCCCGAAGCGGGCCGTGCTGCTCGGCGTCGAGGCGGTGCGCACGGCCATCCCGGTCGTCACCGGCGTCCTCGCCCTCGCCGGCGGGCTGCAGGTGTGGTCCCTCGTGGCGCCGGCGTTCCTCGTCGGAGCGGCGGGCGGCTTCTACTACCCGACGTGGTCGGCGGTCGTACCGGCGCTGCTCCCCGCGGACGAGCTGCTCGCCGCGAACGGCATCGAGGGGATGCTGCGTCCGCTCGCCCAGCAGGCGGCCGGGCCTGCGCTGGCCGGGCTGCTGGTCGCGGTCTTCTCCCCGCAGATCGCGCTGCTGGGGGCAGGCGTCGCGTACCTGGGCGCCCTGCTGCCGCTGCTGGCGATGTGCCCCGTTGCGCGCCCCACCGCGGAGAGCCGGGACGCGGCAGCGCCGTCGGTGCGCCGTCAGCTCGCAGAGGGCTTCGCGTACCTGTTCCGTACCGGGTGGCTGTTCGCCACGCTGGCCTTCGCCATGCTGTACGTCCTTCTCGTCATGGGCCCCATCGAGGTGCTGCTGCCGTTCGCGATCCGCGACCGGGTCGGCGCCGGCCCCGCCGCCCTCTCCCTGGTGCTGGCTGCCTACGGCGTGGGCTGCGCTGTGGGGGCGCTGCTCGTGTCGTCGACGCACCTGCCGCGTCGGTACCTGACCGTGATGCTGCTGTGCTGGGGCCTCGGCACGCTGCCGATGCTCGCGTTCGGCCTGTCCAGGCTGCTCTGGGTCATGGTCGTAGCGGGCCTCGTCCTGGGTCTCACGGACGCCGGCGGTATGGTCATCTGGGGCACCCTGCTGCAGCGCCGCGTACCGGCACACCTGCTCGGGCGCGTGTCGAGCCTCGACTTCTTCGTCTCGCTCGCGCTCATGCCGGTGTCGATGGCGCTGGCGGGCCCCGTCGGTGAGCGGATCGGGATCCCCGCGACGTTCGTGGTCGCGGCTGTCGTGGCCCCGGTCCTGGCTGTGGTCACGCTGCTCGCCTGGCGGCTGCCGCGCGACGAGATCGCCCACCCGCTCGCCTGACCTGTTGCTCGTGCGCGTGAGCACGATCACCGAGCGGCGGTGGTCGACGCTCCGAACCCGCCCGCGACGATCGCCAGGACGGAGCGGTTCGTGGCGGTCGCCATGAGGTTGATGAGGATCGAGCCGGACACCCCCACGATCATCCCGGCGACGATCATCACCGTGTTGCCCAGCGCCAGACCGACCGCGGCGGCCGACAGCCCGGTCGACGCGTTCAACAGGGAGACCACCAGGAGCATGTCGGCACCGCCGATGGGCAGCACGACCATGACGCCGAGCGCGGCGGCGAAGGCCAGGAGCCCGACCATCCACGGCTCCGCGCCGCCGATCGCCGCCGACGCCGCACACGCCGCAGCCCCGGCCAGCAGCAGCAGGTTCACCGCCTGCTGCGCACGGCCCAACCCCAGCGGGCGGCCGGGCAGGATCTTCTGGAGCCTGCCGAACGCGACGAGCGAGCCCCAGAACGACACGGAGCCGACGGTGGCGCCGAGCAGGGTGGCGATCACGACGTACAGCGGCTGACCGGCGAACGCGTCCGTGGTCCGGAACTCCGACCACGCGATGAGGGCGACCGCGCCACCGCCGACGCCGTTGAACAGCGCCACCATCTGCGGCATCGCCGTCATCCGCACCCGCCGCGCGGCCGGCCCGCCCAGCGCGGCGCCGACCACGAGGCCCGCGAGGATCAGCAGCAGGTTGTGGCGCACCGTGAGCAGCGTCGCGAGCACCGCGACGAGCATACCCACCGCAGCGATCTTGTTGCCCCGCACCGCCGTCCGCGGCTCGGTGAGTCCGGACAGGCCGAGAATGAGCAGCGCGAACGCGACGATGCAGAGCAGAGGGACGACGGCGGTCACCTCCTGCCGTCCTCGGGTCCCTGCACCGACCGCTCGGGCTTGAGCCCGTCCAGCATCCGGTCGGTGAGGAGGAACCCGCCCACGACGTTGATCATGCCGAGGACGATCGCCACCACGAGGACGACCGCGTCGAGCGGCGACGGGTTCCCGAGTCGTCCGAGTACGACGATCCCGCCGAGCAGCACGACCCCGTGGATCGCGTTCGTGCCCGACATCAGCGGCGCGTGCAACGTGGTGGGCACCGTGGAGACCACCGTGAACCCGACGAACCCGGCCAGCACGAGGATCGCCAGATCAGCCAGCAGGTCCCCGGACGTCCCGCCCATGAGCCGAACCTAGTGCCAGCCCAGCTCAGCCGACCCGCGGCGGGCGACCGGTGCGGGCCGAAGCGTGTCCACGGGTGGGATCACCAGTCCGCCGGGAGGGTGAGGATCCGCGGGCCGTCATCGGTCACCGCGACCGAGTGCTCCCAGTGCGCAGCCCGGCTGCCGTCCGCCGTGACGACCGTCCAGCCGTCGTCGAGCTCACGGGTCTCCGGATTCCCGGCCGTCAGCATCGGTTCGACGGCCAGCGCCATGCCCACGACCAGCCGGGGGCCCTGCCCGGGGGCGCCGTGGTTGGCCAGGAACGGGTCCATGTGCATGGACGTGCCGATGCCGTGTCCGCCGTACTCCTCGACAATGCCGTAGGTGACGCCGTCCCGGCGGCCGGCGGCCTCGGTCGCGGTCTGCACGGCGTGCGAGACGTCACTGAGCCGCGCGCCGGCTCGGACAGCCGCGATCCCCGCCTCCAGGGTCTCCCGGCACGCGGCCGACAGGGCGAGGTCGGCCGGTGCGCCGGGCCCCACGGCGACAGTGACGGCGGCGTCGCCGTGCCAGCCCTCGACGATCGCCCCGCAGTCGACCGACAGCAGATCGCCTGCGGCGAGGACCTGGGTGGCGGCCGGGATGCCGTGCACGATCTGCTCGTTCACCGACGCGCAGATCGACGCCGGGAAGCCGTGGTAGCCGAGGAACGACGGCACACCGCCGCCGTCCCGGATGACCTGCTCGGCGATCGCGTCGAGCGCACCGGTGCTCACCCCGGGCCGGGCGGCCGCGGTGACGGCGGCGAGGGCCCGGGCGACGAGCGCGCCGGCGACCCGCATGGCGTCGATCTCGCCCGGGGTCTTGAGCTCGATGTCACGGCCACGCCAGCGGGCGAGGACGGCGCGCACCCCGCTGCGCGCATCTCGGCTCATCGACGCCTCGTGATCACCGGGCCGGCAGCGCGTCCACGAGCCGCCCGGCGATCTCGTCCATCGACCCGACACCGTCGACGCTGATGAGCTTGGCGCGGTAGTGGTCGAGCAGCGGGGCGGTCTCGTCGCGGTAGACCTTCTGCCGGTTGCGGATCACGTCTTCGGTGTCGTCGCTGCGGCCCCTGCCGAGCAGCCGCGCGACCACGGCGTCGTCGGGGACCGCGAGCTCGACGACGGCGTCGAGGCCGACGCCCAACTCCTCCAGCATGACGTCGAGAGTGTTGGCCTGCGGCACGGTGCGCGGGAAGCCGTCGAGGATGAAGCCCTTCGTGGCGTCCGGCTCGGCCAGGCGGGCGCGGACCATGCTGCTGGTCACCTCGTCCGGCACCAGGTTGCCGGCGTCCATGTAGCGCTTGGCCTCGACACCCAGCGGCGTCATCTCCTTGAGGTTCGCCCGGAACAGCTCGCCGGTGGAGATGTGCGGCACGTCCAGATGCCGTGCCAACCGCTCTGCCTGCGTACCCTTGCCCGCCCCCGGCGGACCCACCAGAACCAACCGCACGTTTCCTCCACACCTCGACGCGACAGAAGCCTCGACACGACCCCGGCGGCCGAAGGCCGACGGTGGCTGGCCTGACGTTAGCGCAGGAATCCCTCATAATTGCGCTGCATGAGCTGACTCTCGATCTGCTTGACCGTATCGAGGCCGACCCCCACCATGATCAGCACGGCGGTTCCGCCGAACGGGAAGTTCTGGTTCTGACCGCTCCCGGTGATGCCGAGGAAGAAGTTGGGCAGCACCGCGATGATGCCCAGGTAGAGCGATCCGGGCAGGGTGATCCGCGAGAGCACGAAGTTCAGGTACTCGGCCGTCGGCCGACCGGGGCGGATGCCGGGGATGAACCCGCCGAACTTCTTCATCTCGTCGGCCCGCTCGTCCGGGTTGAACGTGATCCCGACGTAGAAGTAGGTGAAGAAGATGATCAAGCCGATGTACAGGATGATGTGGAGCCAGTTCGACTGGTCGACCAGATAGGTCTGGACGAACCGCTGGAACGCGCCACCCTCGGAACCAGCCAGCCGGGAGATCAGGTCGGGCAGGTAGAGCAGCGACGATCCGAAGATCACCGGGATGACGCCGGCCTGGTTCACCTTGAGCGGCAGATAGGTCGACGTACCGCCGTACATGCGCCGCCCGACCATGCGCTTGGCGTACTGGACGGGGATGCGCCGCTGGCCCTGCTCGACGAAGACGACGCTCGCGATGATGGCCAGGCCGAACACGCAGACGCCGGCGAAGACCAGCCCGCCGGAGTTCTGCAGGATGTTGCGCCCCTCCGCGGGGATCCGGGCGGCGATCGAGGAGAAGATCAGCAGCGACATGCCGTTGCCGATGCCGCGCTCGGTGACCTGCTCGCCCAGCCACATGATCACCGCGGTCCCCGCCGTCATCGTGATGACGATGATCGAGAGCGTGAAGATGCTGGATCCCGGGATGACCGGCTGGGTGCAGTTGCCGAACAGCTGCCCGCGGTCGGCGAGCGCCACGATGCCGGTGGACTGCAGGATCGCCAGCGCGATCGTCAGGTAGCGGGTGTACTGGGTCAGCTTGTTCTGACCCGACTGCCCTTCCTTCTTCAACTGCTCGAATCGCGGGATGACCACGGTCAGCAACTGCACGATGATGCTGGCCGTGATGTAGGGCATGATGCCCAATGCGAAGATCGACAGCTGGAGCAGCGCCCCGCCGGAGAACAGGTTGATCAGCGAGTAGACACTGGAGTTCTCTCCGCCTTCGACCTGTCGGATGCACTCCTGGACGTTCGGGTAGGACACCCCGGGCGCCGGGATCGCGGCACCCAGACGGTAGACCGCGACCATCGCGAGCGTGAAGAGAATCTTCTTCCGGAGGTCCGGCGTGGTCAGGGCCGACCGGAAAGCGCTGAGCACCGACATCCTCCTGTACTGACTGCGGGCACTGGGGCCCGACGACCGGCGAGACCGCCGTCGCCCACCGCCGGTCCGACAAGCCGACCGGCGTAAGCGACTCTAACAGCGGCACAGGAGCCGACACGGCACGGACCGGCGCCCCTGACGGAGAGCCGGTCCGCGTCGTCGACTGGTTCGCCACCCCACCTCCCCCGCCTGCACCGCGACGGCGGACAGGCGGGACGAAGGCCGGGTCTACAGCTCGGTGACCGAGCCGCCAGCATCAGCGATCTTGGCGCGGGCACTACCGGAGAACGCGTGCGCGCTGACCGTCAGTGCGACGCCGAGGTCGCCGTTGCCGAGGACCTTGACGGGCTTGTTGCGCCGGACGGCACCGGCCTCGGCCAGCTCCTCCGGGCCCACCGTGCCGCCGTCGGGGAACAGCGTGCCGAGGTCACCCACGTTGACGACCTGGTACTCCACCCGGAAGCGGTTGCGGAAACCCTTGAGCTTGGGCAGCCGCATGTGCAGCGGCATCTGCCCGCCCTCGAAGCCGGCCGGCACGTTCTTGCGGGCGCCCGTGCCCTTGGTACCGCGGCCCGCGGTCTTGCCGCCCTTGCCGCCCTCACCTCGACCGACGCGGGTCTTGGCGGTCTTGGCGCCCGCGGCGGGACGCAGGTCGTGGATCTTGATCGTCATCAGGACACCTCCTCCACGGTCACGAGGTGGCGGACCGTGCGGATCATGCCGCGGATCTGCGGCGTGTCGTCGCGCTCCACGGACTGGCTGATCTTGCGTAGCCCGAGGGAGAGCAGCGTGGCCCGCTGGTTCTGCTTGCCACCGATCGCGCTGCGCACCTGGGTGATCTTCAGTGTCGGCACGGGATCACCTCGCAGCCTGTGCGGCCGCAGCCCGGTCGCGCAGCATCTTGGCGGGAGCGACGTCCTCCAACGGCAGGCCGCGGCGGGCCGCGACCTCCTCGGGACGCTGGATCTGCTTCAGCGCGGCGACCGTGGCGTGCACGATGTTGATCGCGTTGTCACTGCCCAGCGACTTGCTGAGGATGTCGTGGACACCGGCACACTCCAGCACGGCACGCACCGGACCACCGGCGATGACGCCGGTACCGGGGCTGGCCGGGCGCAGCATGACCACGCCCGCGGCGGCCTCGCCCTGCACGCGGTGGACGATCGTGCCACCGATACGGGGGACGCGGAAGAAGTTCTTCTTCGCCTCCTCGACCCCCTTGGCGATCGCCGCCGGCACCTCCTTGGCCTTGCCGTAGCCGACGCCCACCAGGCCGTCGCCGTCGCCGACGATCATCAGCGCGGTGAAGCTGAAGCGCCGACCACCCTTGACCACCTTGGCGACCCGGTTGATCGTCACCAGGCGCTCGATGTACGGGGTCTTGTCCTGGGCCGCCCCGCCACGGCCCCCGTCGCGGCGGTCCCGGCGGTCGCGGTTGTCGCCGCTGCCGCCCCCGGGGCCCCCGCCGTCACGCCGTGCACGTCCCGGCATCAGGCGTTCCCTTCCATCATCTCGATCTTGTACTGGACCATCATCTAGAACTCCAGGCCGCCCTCACGGGCGGCGTCGGCGAGTGCGGCGACCCGACCGTGATAGAGGTAGCCTCCCCGGTCGAACACCACCGTGGTCAACCCGGCCTCGCGGGCGCGGGCGGCGAGCAGCGCGCCTACCTTCGCGGCCTTCGCCTTCTTGTCGCCATCGAACGCCCGGACGCCGGCCTCCAGGGTGGACGCCGCGGCCAGCGTATGGCCCGCCACGTCGTCGATCAGCTGGGCCGCCATGTGCCGCGAGCTGCGGTTGACCACCAGGCGCGGCCGCGCCGGGGTGCCGTTGACCTTCTTCCGCAGGCGGGCGTGCCGACGGGTGCGCGAGCGGCGCCGCTCCAGCGAGACGCGGGATGCGGTGCGCTTCTTGGCGTTGGCAGAAAGTGTATCGGCCATGATCACTTACCTGTCTTTCCGACCTTGCGCCGGACGACCTCGCCGGCGTACCGCACGCCCTTGCCCTTGTACGGCTCCGGCTTGCGGATCTTGCGGATGTTCGCGGCGGTCTCGCCGACCAGTTGCTTGTCGATGCCCGACACGGAGAACCGCGTGGGGGCCTCGACGGCAAAGGTGATGCCGGCGGGCGGCTCGACCACGACCGGGTGGCTGAAGCCGAGCGCGAACTCGAGGTTCGCCCCACGCAGCGCGACGCGGTAGCCGACGCCGACGATCTCCAGCTTCTTCTCGTAGCCGGCGGTCACGCCGGTGACGAGGTTCTGGACGAGCGAGCGTGACAGGCCGTGCATGGCCTTGCTGCGCCGCTCGTCATCCGGCCGCTTGAGCTGCACGGTGCCGTCGTCGGCACGCTCGATGCTGATGGGCTCGACCACCGTGTGCGACAGGGTGCCCTTCGGCCCCTTGACCGTCACCGTGCGGCCGTCGATGGCCACGTCCACCCCGGACGGCACGGTGATCGGAAGCTTCCCGATGCGGGACATTGTCCTAACCCCTCACCAGACGTAGGCGAGGACTTCGCCGCCCACGCCGTTCTTGTGCGCCTGCCGCTCGGTCTGGAGACCGTTCGACGTCGAGATGATCGCGACGCCCAGGCCGCCGAGGACCCGGGGCAGATTGGTCGACTTCGCGTAGACCCGCAGGCCGGGCTTGGACACCCGGCGCAGGCCGGCGATGCTGCGCTCGCGGTTGCGCCCGTACTTGAGTTCGATCACCAGGGTCTTCCCGACCTCGGCGTCCTCGGTGCGATGCGACGCGATGTAGCCCTCGCGCTGCAGAATCTCGGCGATCGCCACCTTCAGCTTCGAGTGCGGCATCACGACCTGGTCGTGGTAGGCCGAGTTCGCGTTGCGCAGACGGGTGAGCATGTCTGCGATCGGATCGGTCATCGTCATGTGACGTGATCACTTTCCCGCCGCGGTTCCCCGCGCCTCCCGGATCCGGGTGTCCCGGACGGGCGGAGCAAGGCCTACGGCGATTCGTTGTTGATCCGGTGCGTCGCGTCCGGATCGTCTGCAGCTACCAGCTGCTCTTGCTGACGCCGGGCAGTTCGCCGCGGTGCGCCATCTGCCGGACACAGATGCGGCACAGCCCGAACTTGCGCAGCACCGCGCGGGGACGCCCGCACTTCTGGCAGCGGGTGTAGCCGCGGACCTTGAACTTCGGCTTGGCCGCGGCCTTGATGACGAGGGCCTTCTTGGCCATCTCACGCCTCCCTGAAAGCCGGCACGGGAAGCCCGGACGGCAACGTCATACTCATCTCACGCCTCCCTGAACGGGAAGCCCAGACGGCGCAGCAGCGCCCGGCCCTCCTCGTTCGTTGTCGCCGTCGTGACGACGGTGATGTCCATGCCGCGCGGGCGGTCGATGCTGTCCGGGTTGATCTCGTGGAACATCGACTGTTCCGTGAGACCGAACGTGTAGTTGCCCCGGCCGTCGAACTGGGTCGGCGACAGGCCGCGGAAGTCACGGATACGCGGCAGCGCGATCGTCAGCAGCCGGTCCAGGAACTCCCACATCCGGTCGCCGCGAAGCGTGACCTTCGCCCCGATGGGCATGCCCTCGCGCAGCTTGAACTGCGCGATGGACTTGGTCGCCCGGCGAACCTGCGGCTTCTGACCGGTGATCGTGGCCAGGTCGCGAACCGCGCCGTCGATCAGCTTCGCGTCGCGGGCGGCGTCTCCGACACCCATGTTGACGACGACCTTGACGACGCCCGGGATCTGCATGACGTTGCCGTAGCCGAACTGCTCCCGCAGCCCGTCGCGGATCTCGTCGCGGTAGCGCTGCTTGAGCCTCGGCGCGACACGCTCTGCCGTGGTCGTCTCCCCAGAGGAAGTCATCACAGCTCCTTCCCGTTGCGCCGGGAGATCCGGACCCGCTTGCCGTCGTCCGTGGTCTTCTTGCCCAGGCGCGCCGGCTTGCCGTCGGAGTCGATCACCATCACGTTCGAGACGTGGATCGGCGCCTCCTGGGTGACGATGCCGCCCGACTGCGCGCCGCGCTGGTTCTGGCTCACCCGGGTGTGCTTCTTGATCCGGTTGACGCCCTCGACGAGCACCCGGTCCCGCGTCGGGTAGGCCTGGATGACCTTGCCCCTGGCGCCCTTGTCCTTGCCTGCGATCACGAGGACCGTGTCGCCCTTCTTGACCTTCATGCGATCACCTCGCTGCGCTCGGTGCACATGAGGGCACCTCCGCAGTGTCCAATGGTGTGTTCGCTTCGCTCACACACGGTTACAACACCTCCGGCGCAAGGGAGATGATCTTCATGAACCGCTTGTCGCGGAGCTCCCGACCGACCGGGCCGAAGATGCGGGTCCCGCGCGGTTCGCCGTCCTGCTTGATCAGCACAGCGGCGTTCTCGTCGAACCGGATGTAGGAGCCGTCCGGACGGCGCTTCTCCTTGACGGTGCGCACGATGACGGCCTTGACGACGTCACCGCGCTTCACCCCGGCGCCCGGGATGGCCTCCTTCACCGTGGCGACGATGATGTCGCCGATGCCGGCGTAACGCCGCGACGAGCCACCCAGCACCCGGATGCAGAGAATCTCTTTCGCACCGGTGTTGTCCGCGACGCGAAGCCGTGACTCCTGCTGGATCACGACGTCACCCCGTCCCGCCGGTCAGGCGACCCACCTGCCAACGTGCTCACTTCGCCTTCTCCAGGATCTCTACCAGCCGCCAGCGCTTCGTCGCCGACAGCGGCCGCGTCTCCATCAGACGGACCCGGTCACCGACGCCGGCCGTGTTGGCCTCGTCATGCGCCTTGACCTTGCTGGTCCGCCGGATGACCTTGCCGTACAGCGGGTGCTTCACCCGGTCCTCGAGGCTGACCACGATCGTCTTGTCCATCTTGTCGGACACGACCAGTCCCTCACGGACCTTTCGCTCCCCGCGCGGCTTCGAACTCGACTCGAGTCGCTCGGTCATGACACTTCACCCATCTCCTGAGGCGCGCTCGACAACCCGAGCTCGCGCTCCCGCATCACGGTGTAGACCCGCGCGATGTCGTGGCGGACGGTGCGCAGCCGCTGGTTGTTGTCCAACTGCCCGGTGGCCATCTGGAATCGGAGGTTGAACAGCTCCTCCTTGGCCTCCCGGACCCGCAGCACGAGCTCCTCGTCGGTCAGCTCGCGCAGGTCGGCGGCCGACGTCGCGGTACCGCGCGCCATCAGATGTCACCACCCTCACGGGTCACGATCCGGCACTTCATCGGCAGCTTGTGAATCGCGCGGCGCAGCGCCTCGCGCGCGGTCTGCTCGTTCGGGTAGCTCATCTCGAACAGGACGCGACCCGGCTTGACGTTGGTGACCCAGAACTCCGGCGACCCCTTGCCGGAACCCATGCGGGTCTCGGCGGGCTTCTTGGTCAGCGGCCGGTCCGGGAAGATGTTGATCCAGACCTTGCCACCACGGCGGATGTGCCGGTTGATCGCGATACGCGCCGACTCGATCTGCCGGTTCGTCACGTACGCGGGCTCCAGCGCCTGGATGCCGAGATCGCCGAACGTGACGCGGGTGCCACCGGTGGCCGCGCCCGTGCGGTGCGGCCGGTGCTGCTTGCGGTGCTTGACCTTGCGGGGGATCAGCATGACTATGCCTCCCCACCCTGCGCGGCCTGGTCCGCCTCGATGGTCGCGATGCCGGCGCTCTTGTCCGGGGTGTCGGCGCGCTCGGCGGCGGCCCGCCCGGCCTCGGTCCCCGCCGACGTGGTGCCCGAAGCACCCGACCGGCGGCGCTGCGGACGCTCACGCCGCGGAGCCCGATCCGCGCTCGGCGCGACCGGTACACCCTCGCGGCGACCGCCGACGACGTCACCCTTGTAGATCCATACCTTCACACCGATGCGGCCGAAGGTGGTGCGGGCCTCGAACAGACCGTAGTCGATGTCCGCGCGCAGCGTGTGCAGCGGAACCCGACCCTCGCGGTAGAACTCCGAGCGCGACATCTCCGCGCCGCCCAGGCGGCCCGAGCACTGCACCCGGATGCCCTTGACCTGCGGGCTGCGCATGGCCGACTGGATCGCCTTACGCATCGCGCGGCGGAACGCCACGCGGTTGCTCAGCTGCTCGGCGACACCCTGCGCGACGAGCTGCGCGTCCGACTCGGCGTTCTTGACCTCGAGGATGTTGAGCTGGACCTGCTTCTTGGTCAGCTTCTCGAGCTGGCCACGGATGCGGTCCGCCTCGGCACCCCGCCGGCCGATCACGATGCCCGGGCGCGCGGTGTGGATGTCCACCCGCACGCGGTCCCGGGTGCGCTCGATCTCGACCTTGGAGATGCCGGCCCGCTCCATGCCCTTGGAGAGCATGCGGCGGATCTCGACGTCTTCCTTCACGTACTCCGCGTACTGCTTGTCCGCGAACCAGCGCGACTTCCAGTCGGTGGTGATCCCGAGCCGGAACCCGTGCGGGTTGATCTTCTGACCCATCAGCGGGCCCTCCCCTTCGCACCGCCGCGGCCGCCGCGCCCGGTCTTGGCGGGCACGGACTCGACCTCGACGGTGATGTGGCTCGTGCGCTTGCGGATCCGGTAGGCGCGGCCCTGGGCACGCGGTCGGATGCGCTTCAGCGTCGGGCCCTCGTCGGCGTAGGCCGCAGCCACCACGAGGGTGTCGCGGTCCAGGTCCAGGTTGTTCTCCGCGTTCGCGGCCGCACTGGCGACGACCTTGAACAGCGGGCGCGCCGCGGCGTGCGGGGTGAACCGCAGGATGTCCAGGGCCTCCGCCACGGGGCGACCCTTGATCATCGCGACGACGCGCCGCACCTTCGTCGGCGACATGTGGACGTACTTCGCGATGGCACGGGCCCGAACGGGCTCGAGCACCGCAGCAGGGGCCGTTGCGGCATCTGCCGTCATGGTGTCCCTCTCCTTCTGCTCGGGCCGCTCAGCGCCTACGCGCCTTGCGGTCGTCCTTGATATGGCCGCGGAAGGTCCGGGTGGGGGCGAACTCCCCCAGCTTGTGGCCGACCATCGAGTCGGACACGAACACCGGCACGTGCTTGCGGCCGTCGTGCACCGCAATCGTGTGGCCGATCATGTCCGGGATGATGGTGGACCGGCGGGACCAGGTCCGGATCACGGTCTTCTTGCCGGATTCGTTGAGGACGTCCACCTTCTTGAGCAGGTGGTCGTCCACGAAGGGGCCCTTCTTCAGGCTGCGCGGCATCTTTACCTCCCTGCTCAGCGCTTCTTGCCGGTACGGCGCCGGCGGACGATCAACTTGTCGGACGGTTTGGTGCGGCGGGTGCGGCCTTCCGGCTTGCCCGAGGGGTTGACCGGGTGGCGACCACCGGAGGTCTTGCCCTCACCACCGCCGTGCGGGTGGTCGACCGGGTTCATCGCGACACCGCGGACGGTCGGGCGCTTGCCCTTCCACCTCATGCGGCCCGCCTTGCCCCAGTTGATGTTGCTGTGCTCGGCGTTGCCCACCTCACCGACGGTCGCGCGGCAGCGGACGTCGACGTTGCGGATCTCGCCGGACGGCATGCGCAGTTGCGCGTACGGTCCGTCCTTGGCCACGAGCTGCACACCCGAACCGGCCGAGCGGGCGATCTTGGCGCCGCCGCCCGGGCGGAGCTCGATCGCGTGCACCACGGTGCCGGTCGGGATGTTGCGCAGCGGCAGGTTGTTGCCGACCTTGATGTCGGCCCGGGAGCCTGCCTCCACCTTGTCGCCCTGCCGCAGGCGGGCCGGAGCGATGATGTAGCGCTTCTCGCCGTCCGCGTAGTGCAGCAGCGCGATCCGGCTGGTGCGGTTCGGGTCGTACTCGATGTGGGCGACCGTGGCCGGCACGCCGTCCTTGTCGTTGCGCCGGAAGTCGATCAGCCGGTACGCCCGCTTGTGGCCACCGCCCTGGTGGCGGGTCGTCACCTTGCCGTGGACGTTCCGGCCGCCCTTGCCGTGCAGCGGACGGACCAGCGACTTCTCCGGCGTGGACCGCGTGATCTCGGCGAAGTCCGAGACGCTCGAGCCCCGGCGGCCGGGGGTGGTCGGCTTGTACTTGCGGATACCCATGTTCTCTTAGCCCCTCAGCTCGCCGGGCCGCCGAACACGTCGATCGTCCGGCTCTCCTGGGAGAGCGTGACGATCGCGCGCTTGGTGTCCTTGCGCTTGCCGTAGCCGGTGCGGGTGCGCTTGCGCTTGCCCGGGCGGTTCAGCGTGTTCACGCTGAGCACCTTGACGCCGAACACCTTCTCCACGGCGATTTTGATCTGGGTCTTGTTGGCGTCCGGCCGCACGATGAAGGTGTACTGGCGCTCCTCGAGCAGCCCGTAGCTCTTCTCCGAGACCACCGGCGCGAGCAGGATGTCCCGCGGGTCGGGGATCACTTCGCAGCCTCCTTCTCGCCCTGCTGGGCCGCGCGCGAGCGGCGCGTCGGCGCGGCGATCGGGCCGGCGAGGAACGTCTCCAGGGCCGCGCTGGTGAACAGCACGACGTCGTTGACCAGCACGTCGTAGGTGTTGAGCTGGTCCGGCCACAGGATGTGCACCTGCGGCAGGTTGCGCAGGCTCAGCAGGCTCACGCTGTCGTCGCGGCCGATGACCGCGAGCACCCGGGTGCGCTCGGTCGTGCCCTCCACAGCGGTGAGCAGGCCTTCGACGGCCTTGCGCGCCGCCTTGGTCGACGGTGCGTCGCCGTCGACGAGCGAGGAGACCACCTGCACCGCGCCCGCACGAGCCCGGTCGGACAGTGCACCGCGCAGAGCGGCGGCCTTCATCTTCTTGGGGGTCTTCTGCGTGTAGTCGCGCGGCACGGGGCCGTGCGAGATGCCGCCGCCGGCGAACTGCGGTGCGCGGGTGGAGCCCTGGCGGGCCCGGCCCGTGCCCTTCTGCCGGTACGGCTTCTTGCCGCCGCCCCGGACCTCGCCGCGGGTCTTCGTGGAGTGCGTGCCCTGACGGGCCGCGGCCAGCTGGCCCACGACGACCTGGTGCATCAGCGCGATGTTGGCCGGTGCGTCGAAGACGTGGTCCGGCAGCTCGACGTGGTCGCCCGCGGCGGTCCCGTCCGCGTTCTTGACCTCGATGCTGGTGCTCCCCTTGCCGGTGGTCACTGCGCACCGCCCTTCTTGGCAGCGGTCTTCACCAGCAGCAGGCCGCCGCGGGGACCGGGAACCGCGCCCTTGATGAGCAGCAGCCCGTTGTCCGCGTCGACTCGGTGCACGGTGAGGTTCTGGGTGGTCACGCGGGCGTTGCCCATGCGACCGGCCATCCGCAGGCCCTTGAAGACCCGGCCCGGGGTGGCGCAGCCGCCGATGGAGCCCGGCGAGCGATGCTTGCGCTGCGTGCCGTGGCTCGCACCGAGACCGCTGAACCCGTGACGCTTCATGACACCCGCGGTGCCCTTGCCCTTGCTGGTGCCGACCACGTCGACCACCGCACCGGCTTCGAACACGTCGGCGGTGATCTCCTGGCCGATCGCGTACTCACCGGCGTCGCTGGTGCGCAGCTCCACGAGGTGACGCCGCGGCGTGGTGCCGGCCTTGGTGAAGTGCCCCGTCTCCGGCTTGTTCACCTTGCGCGGGTCGATGGCACCGAAGGCGAGCTGCACGGCCGGGTAGCCGTCCTTCTCCGGGGTGCGCACCTGCGTCACCACGTTCGGGCCCGCCTGGATGACGGTGACCGGAACGACCCGGTTGTTCTCGTCGAAGACCTGGGTCATCCCGAGCTTGGCGCCCAGGATCCCGGTTACCTGCCTGGTCGGCTTGGAATTCGAAACAGTCGTCATCGTCCCGTCAGCCTTACTGGATGTTGACGTCGACGGACGCGGGGAGGTCGATGCGCATGAGCGCGTCCACCGTCTTGGGCGTCGGGTCGAGGATGTCGATGAGCCGCTTGTGGGTGCGCATCTCGAAGTGCTCGCGCGAGTCCTTGTACTTGTGCGGCGAGCGGATGACGCAGTACACGTTCTTCTCGGTCGGCAGCGGCACCGGCCCGACGACCCGGGCCCCGGTACGCGTCACCGTCTCGACGATCTTCCGAGCGGATGCGTCGATCGCCTCGTGGTCGTAGGCCTTGAGCCTGATGCGGATCTTTTGTCCCGCCATGGTCGTCGGTCGTCCTTCTCTTCCTACCGCAAGGTGTGCGTGTCCGGGCCGGACCCGCGCAGGGAGCCCACGTCGAGAACCCGCAGGTCCTCGCCGGTGCGGTCTCTCACCGCAGCCGTCAGGCTCGCTGACTTTCGAGGCGGCTGGCCGTCAGGCGTGAACAGCTTCGCCCGACGGCCGCGCCCCACAGGCGGGCCTCCGGTCCACGAGGTCGGGTGTGTCGCGGTGTGAAGACATACGACACCCTGACTCGCGAACTCCTCCCCGGATCACCGGCGCCCGAGAGGGCGCCTGCAGTTCGGGGGGCTGACGTGGATCCGGCGCACGCGGGAGTGGTGATACCTCACCCGCGCGCGCCGGAGTCCGACGTCCAACCCGTCAAGGATGCCACACCGAGATGCAGCACCCCCAACCGGGGTCTCATCGAGGGCCGAGACCCTCGTGCTTACTTGTTGATCTTGGTGACCTGGCCGGCGCCGACGGTCCGACCACCCTCGCGGATGGCGAACTGCAGGCCCTCCTCCATGGCGATCGGCTGGATCAGCGAGACGCTCATCGAGGTGTTGTCACCGGGCATGACCATCTCGGTGCCGCTGGGCAGCGTCACCACGCCGGTCACGTCCGTCGTCCGGAAGTAGAACTGCGGACGGTAGTTGTTGAAGAACGGCGTGTGCCGGCCGCCCTCGTCCTTGGACAGGATGTAGACCTGGCCCTCGAACTCGGTGTGCGGGGTGATCGACCCCGGCTTGGCCACGACCTGGCCGCGCTCCACGTCCTCACGCTTCACACCGCGCAGCAGCAGGCCCACGTTCTCACCCGCGCGACCCTCATCGAGGATCTTGCGGAACATCTCGACGCCGGTCACCGTGGTGGTGGTCGCCTTCGGCCGGATGCCGAGGATCTCCACCGACTCGTTCACCTTGACGATGCCGCGCTCGATGCGTCCGGTGACCACCGTGCCACGGCCGGTGATGGTGAAGACGTCCTCCACCGGCATCAGGAACGGCTTCTCGATGTCGCGCTCGGGCTCGGGGATGGACTCGTCGACCGCGTCCATCAGCTCGAGCAGCTTCTCGCTCCACTTCGGGTCGCCCTCGAGCGCCTTCAGTGCGGAGACCTGCACGACCGGCAGGTCGTCGCCCGGGTACTCCTGCGCGGACAGCAGCTCGCGCACCTCGAGCTCGACGAGCTCGAGGATCTCCTCGTCATCCACCATGTCCGCCTTGTTGAGCGCGACCACGATGTAGGGCACGCCGACCTGGCGGGCGAGCAGCACGTGCTCGCGGGTCTGCGGCATCGGGCCGTCCGTGGCGGCGACCACGAGGATCGCGCCGTCCATCTGGGCGGCACCTGTGATCATGTTCTTGATGTAGTCAGCGTGACCGGGGCAGTCGACGTGCGCGTAGTGCCGCTTCTCGGTCTGGTACTCGACGTGCGCGATCGAGATCGTGATACCGCGCTGACGCTCCTCGGGAGCCTTGTCGATCTGGTCGAACGCCGAGACGGCGTTCAGCTGAGGGTACTTGTCGTGCAGAACCTTGGTGATGGCCGCCGTCAGCGTGGTCTTGCCGTGGTCGATGTGACCGATGGTGCCGATGTTGACGTGCGGCTTGGTCCGCTCGAACTTCGCCTTCGCCACTGGGGGATCCTCCTGGACTGAAATGTTCTCCGCCGTGCTGACGGCAGGTCTGTGCTGGAGCTTGGAAGTGATGCTGTGTGGTGCGAGTGTGCCGCGAGCCCGTCACGGGCCCGCGGCAGGGGGTCCTTCGACGCCCCCGGGCGCGTGCACGCACGCGTTCCGGGTTACGAAACACCCTCTTACTCGCCGGTGGCCTTGGCGATGATCTCCTTGGCCACGTTGGTCGGGACCTCGGCGTAGGAGTCGAAGACCATCGTGTAGTTCGCCCGGCCCTGGGTCCGCGACCGGAGGTCGCCGACGTAGCCGAACATCTCCGAAAGCGGCACGAGCGCCTTGACGATCCGCGCGCCCGCACGCTCCTCCATGGCCTGGATCTGGCCACGGCGGGAGTTCAGGTCGCCGATCACGTCGCCCATGTAGTCCTCGGGCGTGGTGACCTCCACGGCCATCATCGGCTCCAGCAGGGCTGGGTCGGCCTTGCGTGCAGCCTCCTTGAGCGCCATCGAGCCGGCGACCTTGAACGCCATCTCCGACGAGTCGACCTCGTGGTACTGGCCGTCCAGCAGCGTCAGCTTGATGCCCGTGAGCGGGTAGCCCGCGAGCACGCCGTACTGCATGGCGTCCTGCGCACCGGCGTCCACCGACGGGATGTACTCCCGCGGGATGCGGCCGCCGGAGACCTTGTTGTCGAACTCGTACAGCGCGCCGTCGGCCGTGTCGAGCGGCTCCAGCTTGATGATCACGCGGGCGAACTGGCCCGAGCCACCCGTCTGCTTCTTGTGGGTGTACTCGTACTTGTCCACCGTGCGGCGGATCGTCTCGCGGTAGGCCACCTGCGGCTTGCCGATGTTGGCCTCGACCCGGTAGTCGCTCTTCATCCGGTTGACGAGCACCTCGAGGTGGAGTTCACCCATGCCGGCCAGGATCGTCTGGCCGGACTCCTGGTCCAGGCTGACCTGGAACGTGGGGTCCTCCTCGGCGAGGCGCTGGATCGCGATGCCCAGCTTCTCCTGGTCCGCCTTGGTCTTCGGCTCGACCGCCACCTGGATGACCGGGTCCGGGAAGGTCATCGACTCCAGGACGATCGGCGCCTGCGGGTCGCAGAGCGTCTCGCCCGTGGTCGTGTCCTTGAGCCCGATCACCGCGTAGATGTGGCCCACCAGGGCCTCATCCACCGGGTTCTCCTTGTTGGCGTGCATCTGGAAGATCTTCCCGATGCGCTCCTTGCGGTCCTTGGTCGAGTTGACGACCTGGGAGCCCGCGGCGACCCGGCCCGAGTACACCCGGATGTAGGTGAGCTTGCCGAAGAACGGGTGCGCAGCGATCTTGAACGCCAGCGCCGAGAACGGCTCGTCCTTGCGGGGCGCACGGCTGGCCGGGGTCTCCCCGTCCGGCAACGTGCCCTCGACCGGTGGCAGGTCGTACGGCGACGGCAGGTAGTCGATCACGGCGTCGAGCATGGGCTGAACGCCCTTGTTCTTGAACGCCGAGCCGCAGAGCACCGGGTAGGCCAGGCGCTCGTTGACGATCCGGCGGATGCCCGCCTTGATCTGCTCGATGGTCAGTTCCTCGCCGCCGAGGTAGGTCTCCATCAGGTCGTCGTCGGTCTCGGCGACGGCTTCGACGAGCTTCTCCCGGTACTCGGCGACCACGTCGGCCATGTCGGCCGGGATCGCCTCGACGGTGTAGTCCTCACCCTTCTGGACCTCACCACGCCAGGTCAGCGCGCGCATCTCCACGAGGTCGACGACCCCGATGAAGTCGCTCTCAGCGCCGATCGGCAGCTGGATCGGCAGCGGCTTGGCACCGAGCCGGTCCTGGATCGTCCGCACGGTGAAGTAGAAGTCCGCACCGAGCTTGTCCATCTTGTTGACGAAGCAGATGCGCGGGACGTCGTACTTCGTGGCCTGCCGCCAGACCTGCTCGGACTGCGGCTCGACCCCTTCCTTGCCGTCGAACACCGCAACCGCGCCGTCGAGCACTCGCAGGTTGCGCTCCACCTCGACGGTGAAGTCGACGTGCCCCGGAGTGTCGATGATGTTGATCTGGTGGTCTTTCCAGAAGCAGGTCGTCGCGGCCGACGTGATCGTGATGCCGCGCTTCTGCTCCTCCTCCATCCAGTCCATCGTGGCGGCGCCGTCGTGCACCTCACCGATCTTGTAGTTGATCCCGGTGTAGTACAGGATCCGCTCGGTGGTGGTGGTCTTGCCGGCGTCGATGTGCGCCATGATGCCGATGTTGCGGACCCGCGTCAGGTCCGTCAGCACGTCCCGTGCCACGTCTCAGCTCTCCTCGGTTGGCGCCGACGGTCGGCCGGTCACCAGCGGTAGTGGGCGAAGGCCTTGTTGGACTCCGCCATCTTGTGCATGTCCTCGCGCCGCTTGACACTGGCGCCGAGGCCGTTGCTCGCGTCGAGCAGCTCGTTCATCAGGCGCTCGACCATGGTCTTCTCGCGGCGCTGGCCGGCGTAGCTGACCAGCCAGCGCAGGGCCAGCGTGGTCTGCCGCGGCGCACGCACCTCGACGGGAACCTGATAGGTGGCGCCACCGACGCGGCGGCTCTTGACCTCCAGCGCCGGACGCACGTTGTCCATCGCCCGCTTCAGCGTGACGACGGGATCGGTGCCGGTCTTGTCGCGGGTGCCTTCGAGGGCGGCGTACACGATGCGCTCGGCAAGGCTGCGCTTGCCGTCCTTCAGCACCTTGTTCACCAGCTGAGTGACCAGCGGCGAGCTGTAGACCGGGTCGTTGACCAGCGGTCGCTTCGGCGCGGGGCCCTTGCGAGGCATCAGCAGTTTCCCTTCGTGCTGCGGTTCGAGGCCTCGCTGACGCTCGGCGGCGCAGGACTCGCCTTCATGCGAGGCATCAGCTCTTCTCCTTCTTGGCGCCGTAGCGGCTGCGCGACTGCTTGCGGTTCTTCACGCCCTGGGTGTCCAGCGAGCCACGGATGACCTTGTAGCGGACGCCGGGCAGGTCCTTCACCCGGCCGCCACGCACGAGCACGATGGAGTGCTCCTGCAGGTTGTGGCCCTCACCGGGGATGTAGGCCGTGACCTCGATCTGGCTCGACAGCTTCACGCGGGCAACCTTGCGGAGCGCCGAGTTCGGCTTCTTGGGCGTCGTGGTGTACACGCGTGTGCACACCCCGCGGCGCTGCGGGCTGCCCTTGAGCGCCGCGGTCTTGGTCTTCGCGACCTTGTCCTGACGGCCCTTGCGGACCAGCTGCTGGATCGTGGGCATGAACCGTTTGCTTCTTCCCTCTGTGCAGTCGAAACCGCGTGCTGTCGTAAGTCAGGTCTTGCTCGATCGGTCGGTGCCCGTCCTCGTCCGGAGCGGTCGGCTGCACCGACCTCCCTCCCCCGAGGTCGGGCGTGTCGCTCCCCTGCACACCGTACGGGCGAGACTCGGGGAACCTTCCCGAACGTGGCAGGGCCCGCGCGTCCACCGACCTGCCACCCCCGCGATGCAGGTGCAGCGGCCATCGGGCACGCAGATCGGCCCGACCAGGTCGAGCGCAAGACCACAGAGTACCCGTCCCGTGAGAGGGGGGTCAAAGCGGGTCCGGGGTGGCCGGGGCGGTGTGCACGCAGAGTGCCGCACGACCGCGACCATGGCAAGAGGGCACGCCCGCTCGCCGCTGCGGACGGGCGCGCAACAACCCTGAGATGAACAGCAGCGCCCTTCCAGCAGGATCGGAGGGCGCTGCTGTCCATCTCGTGCGCGACAGGTCCGGCGCCACCTCTGTCCGGGCCGTTCTTCGGAGGGCGGGGCCGGCCGTCGCCGGCCCCGCTCCACACGACTATCGCGTCGTCAACCGGTGCTCGTCACCGGTCAGCGGTAGTCGCGGCCGAAGTCGTAGTCGTCCAGGGGCACAGCGGCACCGGTGCCCGTGCCGAACACGTCGGGGCTGTAGTAGCCGTCGTCGTAGTTCGGCAGCGCGTAGGCGGCCGCACGGGCCTCCTCGGTCGGCTGGACCTGGATGTTGCGGTACCGGCTGATACCCGTACCGGCCGGGATCAGCTTTCCGATGATCACGTTCTCCTTGAGCCCGACGAGCTTGTCGCGCTTTCCGTTGATCGCGGCATCGGTGAGGATCCGGGTGGTCTCCTGGAACGACGCCGCGGACAGCCACGACTCCGTTGCCAGCGAGGCCTTGGTGATCCCCATCAGCACCGGGCGACCCGAGGCCGGCTCGCCGCCCTCGGCGACCACCCGGCGGTTCGAGGTCTCGAAGTCCATCCGGTCGATCAGACCACCGGGCAGGAACTCGGTGGAACCCGAGTCGATGATCGTGACCCGACGGACCATCTGCCGGACGATCACCTCGATGTGCTTGTCGTGGATGTCCACGCTCTGCGTGCGGTACACCTTCTGCACCTCACGCACCAGGTGCAACTGCACCTCGCGCGGGCCCATGACGCGCAGCACCTCGTGCGGGTCCGCCGTGCCCTCGAGCAGCAGCTGGCCGACCGTCACATGATCGCCGTCCGCCAGCGGCCGCTCCTGACCGTCGACGACGGTCATCGCCAGCCACTGACGCTTCGACAGCTTCTCGTAGACGATCTCGTCGCTCCCGTCGTCCGGGATCAACGTGATCTTCCAGAAGCGGTCGCCGTCCTCGATCCGGATGCGGCCGTCGACATCGGCGATGGGCGCCTTGCCGCGCGGCACACGGGCCTCGAACAGCTCCTGGACACGCGGCAGACCGGTCGTGATGTCGTCGCCCGCCACACCACCGGTGTGGAAGGTACGCATGGTCAGCTGCGTGCCGGGCTCGCCGATGGACTGCGCCGCGACGATGCCGACCGCCTCGCCGACGTCCACCAGCTTGCCGGTCGCCATCGAGCGGCCGTAGCACATGCCGCAGATCCCCGTGGTCGACGTGCAGGTCAGGGCGCTGCGCACCTTGATCTGCTTCACGCCGGCCTCGACCAGCGCGTCCAGCGCCGGGTCGCCGAGGTCGTCGCCTCGACTGACCACGACCTCACCGTCCGGTCCGACGACGTCCTCGGCCGACGTGCGGGCGTAGACGCTGGTGCGGATGTAGCGGTGCGGGATGAGCGTGCCGTCCGCGGTCTGCTCCGTGACCGGCATCGTGATCGCCCGCTCGGTACCGCAGTCGACCTCGCGGACGATGACGTCCTGCGACACGTCGACCAGACGCCGGGTCAGGTACCCCGAGTCCGCCGTCCGCAGCGCGGTGTCGGCCAGGCCCTTGCGGGTGCCGTGCGTGGAGATGAAGTACTCCAGCACCGACAGGCCCTCGCGGAAGTTGGCCTTGATCGGACGGGGGATGTACTCGCCCTTCGGGTTGGCCACGAGACCACGCATCCCGGCGAGCTGCCGGACCTGGGTCATGTTGCCCGCCGCGCCCGACTGGACTATCAGCGGGATCGGGTTGTCCTCGGGGAAGTGCTCCTCCATCGCGTGGGCGACCTCTTCGGACGCCTGCGACCAGATCTTGACCATCTCGTCGTTGCGCTCCTGGTGGGAGAGCGCACCACGCTGGTACCGGCGGTTGACCTGGTCCGCCTTCGCCTCGTAGCCGTCGAGGATCGCCTGCTTGTTCGGCGGGACCACGACGTCGTCGATCGCGATGGTGACGCCGGACCGGGTGGCCCAGTAGAACCCGGCGTCCTTGAGGCGGTCCAGGACCTGAGCGACCTCGGTCATCGAGTAGCGCTCGGCCAGGTCGTTGATGATCGCGGCCTGGCGCTTCTTGGGCAGCGCGTCGTTGACGAACGGGTAGTCCGCCGGCAGCAACTCGTTGAACAGGACCCGGCCCAGCGTCGTCGACGCCGTCCAGACCTCGCCCGGCTCCCAGCCCGACTCGCGCAGCGCCGGGTAGAGCTCGGCAGGCGGGACGACGCCCGTCAGCCGGATCTTCACCGGCGCCTGCAGGTGCAGCACCTTCCGGTCGTACGCCATGATCGCCTCGGCGGACGAGGAGAAGGACTGGCCCTCGCCGAGAGCACCGGAACGCTCGCGGGTGAGGTGGTACAGGCCGGTCACCATGTCCAGCCGGGGCATGGCCAGCGGGCGGCCCGACGCCGGCGAGAGGATGTTGTTGCTCGAGAGCATCAGCACCCGGGCCTCGGACTGCGCCTCGGCCGACAGCGGCAGGTGCACCGCCATCTGGTCGCCGTCGAAGTCGGCGTTGAACGCCTCGCAGACCAGCGGGTGCAGCTGGATGGCCTTGCCCTCCACCAGCTGCGGCTCGAAGGCCTGGATGCCGAGGCGGTGCAGCGTCGGCGCCCGGTTGAGCAGCACGGGGTGCTCGGAGATGACCTCCTCGAGCACGTCCCACACCTGCGAGCGGCCGCGCTCGACCATCCGCTTGGCGGACTTGATGTTCTGCGCGTGGTTCAGGTCGACCAGGCGCTTCATCACGAACGGTTTGAACAGCTCCAGCGCCATCTGCTTGGGCAGGCCGCACTGGTGCAGCTTGAGCTGCGGGCCGACGACGATGACCGAACGGCCGGAGTAGTCGACGCGCTTGCCGAGCAGATTCTGGCGGAACCGGCCCTGCTTGCCCTTGAGCAGGTCCGACAGCGACTTGAGCGGACGGTTGCCCGGTCCGGTGACCGGGCGGCCGCGCCTGCCGTTGTCGAACAGCGCGTCCACGGCCTCCTGCAGCATCCGCTTCTCGTTGTTGACGATGATCTCGGGCGCGCCGAGGTCGATCAGCCTCTTGAGGCGGTTGTTGCGGTTGATCACGCGGCGGTACAGGTCGTTCAGGTCGCTGGTGGCGAAGCGGCCACCGTCGAGCTGCACCATCGGCCGCAGGTCCGGCGGGATCACGGGCACGCAGTCGAGCACCATGCCCATCGGCGAGTTGCCGGTGGCCTGGAACGCCGCGACGACCTTGAGCCGCTTGAGCGCGCGGAGCTTCTTCTGGCCCTTGCCGCTGCGGATGGTCTCCCGCAGGTTCTCGGCCTCGGCACCGATGTCGAAGTTCCGGGCCAGGGTCTGGATGGCCTCGGCACCCATGGCACCGGTGAAGTAGTCGCCGTACCGGTCGTACAGCTCGCGGTAGATGCCCTCGTCCGGGATCAGCTGCTGGACGTCGAGCTTGACGAACGTCGTCCAGATCTCCTCGAGCCGGTCCAGCTCGCGCTGGGCCCGGTCGCGGAGCTGGCGCATCTCGCGCTCGCCACCCTCCTTGACCTTGCGCCGCACATCGCTCTTCGCGCCCTCGCGCTCGAGCTCGGCGAGGTCCTGCTCCAGCTTCTGGGCACGGGCCTCGACGTCCGCGTCACGCCGCTGCTCGACGCGCTTGCGCTCCACGGTCATCTCGTTCTCGAGCGTCGAGAGGTCCGTGTGGCGCTGGTCCTTGTTGACCGACGTGATCACGTAGGCCGCGAAGTAGATGATCTTCTCGAGGTCCTTGGGAGCCAGGTCGAGCAGGTAGCCCAGCCGGCTCGGGACGCCCTTGAAGTACCAGATGTGCGTGACGGGAGCGGCCAGCTCGATGTGCCCCATCCGCTCACGACGCACCTTGGCGCGGGTGACCTCCACGCCGCAGCGCTCGCAGATGATGCCCTTGAAGCGGACGCGCTTGTACTTGCCGCAGTAGCACTCCCAGTCCCGGGTCGGACCGAAGATCTTCTCGCAGAAGAGCCCGTCCTTCTCCGGCTTGAGGGTGCGGTAGTTGATGGTCTCGGGCTTCTTGACCTCGCCGTGCGACCACTGGCGGATGTCCTCGGCGGTGGCCAGGCCGATGCGCAGCTCGTCGAAGAAGTTGACGTCGAGCACTATGTGAGTCCTCTGTTTCCCCAAAAACGGATTCTGGGCTGTTTACCGGCCGGGTCAGTTGACGACGTCGTCGACGGTCATCGAGTCCGAGCCGGGACGGCTGGACAGGTTGATGCCGAGGTTCGCCGCCGCGCGCTCGAGGTCTTCGTCGTCCGTGTCGCGCATCTCGATCGTGGCGCCGTCGGACGACAGCACCTCCACGTTCAGGCACAGCGACTGGAGCTCCTTGAGGAGCACCTTGAACGACTCGGGGATCCCGGGCTCGGGGATGTTCTCGCCCTTGACGATCGCCTCGTAGACCTTGACCCGGCCCACCACGTCGTCGGACTTGATCGTGAGCAGCTCCTGCAGCGTGTAGGCAGCGCCGTAGGCCTGCATCGCCCAGCACTCCATCTCACCGAAGCGCTGGCCACCGAACTGCGCCTTGCCGCCCAGCGGCTGCTGGGTGATCATCGAGTACGGGCCGGTCGACCGGGCGTGGATCTTGTCGTCGACCAGGTGCAGCAGCTTGAGGATGTACATGTAGCCGACGGCCACCGGGAACGGGTACGGCTCGCCGGACCGCCCGTCGAACAGCTGGGCCTTCCCGTCCGGGCCGACCATGCGCTCGCCGTCGCGGTTCGGCAGCGTCGAACCGAGCAGACCGGTGATCTCGTGCTCCTTGGCCCCGTCGAACACCGGCGTCGCGGTGTTCGTGCCGGGAGGTGCGGAGTAGAGGTCTTCCGGCAGCGCGGACGCCCACTGTGGCATCTCCCCGCCCGGCCCGCCCTCGATGTTCCAGCCGGTCTTGGCGATCCACCCGAGGTGGGTCTCCAGGACCTGGCCGATGTTCATCCGTCGCGGCACACCGTGGGTGTTCAAGATGATGTCGACCGGGGTGCCGTCCGGCAGGAACGGCATGTCCTCGGCGGGCAGGATCTTGCCGATCACGCCCTTGTTGCCGTGCCGTCCGGCCAGCTTGTCGCCGTCCGAGATCTTGCGCTTCTGGGCCACGTACACGCGGACCAGCTCGTTCACACCGGGCGCGAGCTCGTCGTCGTCGTCGCGGGAGAAGACCCGGATGCCGATGACCTTGCCCGTCTCGCCGTGCGGGACCTTCAACGAGGTGTCGCGCACCTCGCGCGCCTTCTCACCGAAGATCGCGCGGAGCAGGCGCTCCTCCGGGGTCAGCTCCGTCTCGCCCTTGGGCGTGACCTTGCCGACCAGGATGTCTCCCGGCTGGACCTCGGCACCGATCCGGATGATGCCGCGCTCGTCGAGGTCCGCCAGGACCTCCTCGGAGACGTTCGGGATGTCCCGGGTGATCTCCTCGGCGCCCAGCTTGGTGTCGCGGGCGTCGATCTCGTGCTCCTCGATGTGGATCGACGTCAGCACGTCGTCCTGCACCAGGCGCTGCGAGAGGATGATCGCGTCCTCGTAGTTGTGGCCCTCCCACGGCATGATCGCCACGAGCAGGTTCTTGCCGAGGGCCATCTCGCCGTCCTCGGTGCACGGCCCGTCGGCGAGCACCTGGCCCACCTCGACCCGCGCGCCCTCGTCCACGATCGGCTTCTGGTTCGTGCAGGTGCCCTGGTTGCTGCGGCGGAACTTGTGCAGCCGGTAGGTCTGGCGCGAGCCGTCGTCGGCCATGATCGTGATGAAGTCGGCGCACAGTTCCTCGACGACACCGGCCTTCTCGGCCACGACCACGTCGCCGGCGTCGACCGCGGCGCGCAGCTCCATGCCGGTGCCGACCAGCGGCGACTCGGATCGGAGCAGCGGCACGGACTGGCGCTGCATGTTCGCGCCCATCAGGGCGCGGTTCGCGTCGTCGTGCTCGAGGAACGGGATCATCGCCGTCGCGACCGACACCATCTGGCGCGGCGAGACGTCGATGTAGTCGACGGCCGTCGGCGGGATGTAGTCGACCTCGCCGCCCTTGCGGCGGACCAGCACACGGTCGCTGGTGAACGAGCCGTCGTCGTTCAGCGGCTCGTTCGCCTGCGCGATGACGAAGCGGTCTTCCTCGTCCGCGGTCAGGTAGTCGATCTGGTCCGTGGCGATGCCGTGCTCGACCTTCCGGTACGGCGTCTGGATGAAGCCGAACGGGTTGACCTGCGCGAAGCTCGACAGCGAACCGATGAGGCCGATGTTCGGGCCTTCCGGGGTCTCGATCGGACACATGCGACCGTAGTGGCTGTGGTGCACATCGCGGACCTCGAAGCCCGCCCGCTCACGGGACAGACCGCCCGGGCCCAGCGCGGACAGGCGCCGCTTGTGCGTGAGGCCGGCCAGCGGGTTGGTCTGGTCCATGAACTGCGACAGCTGCGAGGTGCCGAAGAACTCCTTGATCGCGGCCACGACCGGCCGGATGTTGATCAGGGTCTGCGGCGTGATCGCCTCGACGTCCTGGGTCGTCATCCGCTCGCGGACGACGCGCTCCATGCGCGAGAGGCCGACCCGGATCTGGTTCTGGATCAGCTCGCCCACGGTGCGCAGGCGCCGGTTGCCGAAGTGGTCGATGTCGTCGGTCTCGACCGGGATCTCGGCGCCGCCCTGGCCGTCGACCGCCCCGGACACCATCGTCTTGTCGCCGGCGTGCAGCCGGACGAGGTACTCGATGGTGGTGGCGATGTCCTCCTCGGTCAGCGTGCCGACCTCGTTCGGGATCGACAGCCCGAGCTTCTTGTTGGCCTTGTACCGGCCGACCTTCGCGAGGTCGTAGCGCTTGTCCTTGAAGAACAGGTTCTCCAGGAGCGTCTGCGCGCTCTCGCGCGTGGGCGGCTCGCCCGGGCGCAGCTTCCGGTAGATGTCGAGCAGCGCCTCGTCCTGGCCGGCCGTGTGGTCCTTCTCCAGGGTGGCCATCATCGTCTCGGAGAACCCGAAGCGGGCCGAGACCTGCTCGGTCGTCCAGCCCAGGGCCTTGAGCAGCACGGTGACCGGCTGGCGACGCTTGCGGTCGATCCGGACGCCGACGGTGTCGCGCTTGTCGACGTCGAACTCCAGCCACGCGCCGCGGCTGGGGATGATCTTGACCGAGTAGACGTCCTTCTCGGTGGTCTTGTCGATGTTGTGGTCGAAGTAGATGCCCGGCGAGCGGACCAGCTGCGACACGACGACACGCTCGGTGCCGTTGATGATGAACGTGCCCTTGTCCGTCATCACGGGGAAGTCGCCCATGAAGACCGTCTGGGACTTGATCTCGCCTGTGGTGTTGTTGGTGAACTCCGCGGTGACGAACAGCGGAGCCGCGTACGTCATGTCCTTGTCCTTGCACTCCTCGACAGAGGCCTTGACCTCGTCGAAGCGCGGGTCGGAGAAGGACAGCGACATCGAGCCGGAGAAGTCTTCGATCGGCGAGATCTCGGTGAGGATCTCCTCGAGACCGCCGACCGGGTTCTCGTCACCGGCGTCGATGCGACGCTGGAACCACGCTTCGTCGCCGACCAGCCACTCGAAGGACTGGGTCTGCAGGTCGAGCAGGTCGGGTACCCGCAGGGGCTCGCGGATCTTCGCGAAGGAGACCCGGGTCGGTGCTCCGGGGAGCGCCAGGTGGTCCGAGGTGGTCGCGGGGGTCGTGGTGGCGCGGGACGAAGCCAAGATGCGTCCTTCCGAGAACTACGCTCTCGTCTGGCGAGCAACCGGATCCGCGCGCTACCGTGGTCGCCTCGCCGGGCAGGGGAACCCGGGTCGGGAGGCACGGGGGGGTGCGGACCTGCGTGCTCGCCGTCTGTTGTCGATGCGCGACCCTCAGCCAGGTTCCGGGCACACGTCGCAGCAACTCGACAAGCGAGAGACCCCCACATGCGCGCAAACCTGGACGAGGGCAGCGCAAAGAGGCAGTCTAGCCGCACACGCAGCCGCTGTCGAGTGCGGTCTCCTGGACGATCGAGACGCAGGCGCCCAGGGAACCACCGAGACCTAAGAGTGACCTGACCGGCGCACCGCGTCAAGACGCTACGCGTCGGTAAGTGGTCCCTTTTGGGGGACGACCGGACGCGTTGTCCCCGGTGGATGCCATGGCCCGCAACTCGTCTGCTCTCCGCGACGCCCGTTTCCCGCTTCTGCTGCGACCACCGGCAGTGACCGGCGGAGACCATCACGGCTTCACCGTTCGGCGCACTGTCACAGCGAGGCACGACCGGCACGGCGGGTGCGGGCGCGCCCGCCGGCAGACGCACGACCGGGACGGCGTCCCATGCGGGGGCGCCGTCCCGGTCGGTGTGTTGGTGCGTACAGCCGCCGCCCACGCGGGGCCGCGGCGATCAGGCCAGGCTGACCTTGGCGCCGGCCTCCTGCAGCTTGGCCTGCGCGGCCTCGGCGGCCTCCTTCGGCACGCCCTCCAGGATCGGCTTCGGGGCGGACTCGACGAGGTCCTTCGCCTCCTTGAGGCCCAGGCCCGAGACGAGCTCGCGGACGACCTTGATGACCTGGATCTTCTTCTCGCCTGCGGCCTCGAGGACGACGTTGAACTCGTCCTTCTCCTCGACGACCTCGGCCGGGGCACCGGCGGCGGGGCCGGCAGCGGCCACGGCGACCGGCGCGGCCGCGGTGACCTCGAAGGTGTCCTCGAACTTCTTCACGAACTCCGAGAGCTCGAGCAGCGTCATGTCCTTGAACGCGTCGAGCAGCTCGTCGGTCGACAGCTTCGCCATCGTGATTCCTCTTTCAGGTGTGGGTGCGCCCGCGGGCGCTGGGGTGGAGGTGCTCAGCTCTCGGCGTCGGCCGATTCGCCCGCGGGGGCGCCGGCCTTCTCGGCCTCGACGCGCTTGTCCGCCAGCGCCTGGGCCAGCCGGGCGACCTGCGACACGGGAGCGGCGAACAGGCCCGCCGCCTTGCTCAGGTTGCCCTTCATCGCGCCGGCCAGCTTGGCCAGCAGGACCTCGCGCGACTCGAGGTCCGCGATGCGGTTGACCTCGTCCACGGACAGCGCGTTGCCGTCCATGAAGCCGCCCTTGATGACCAGGTCCTTGTTGTCCTTCGCGAAGTCGCGCAGGGCCTTGGCCGCGTCGACCGGCTCGCCGGTGACGAACGCGATCGCCGTGGGACCGGTCAGCAGGGCGTCGAGACCGTCGACACCGGCGTCCTGTGCCGCCCGCTTCACCAGGGTGTTCTTGGCGATGCGGTAGGACACGTCCGGGCCCAGCGTGCGCCGCAGCCTCGTCAGCTGCGCCACCGTGAGGCCGCGGTACTCGGTGACGACCGAGGCGGACGCGCCCCGGAACTCGTCGGCGATCTCGGCGACCGCGGCGACCTTGTCGGGTCGTGCCATCCCTTGCCTCCTCTCGGTTTGCCAGAATGCTCGGCAGGGTGAACCACCACGTCCGGACCCGGGAGAAGACGAACGCCCCGCGCGCAGGCACGGGGCGCAAGCAGGCGCCCTCGGTGACCCGGGCGCCCGGCACGACCTCGTCCTCCTGCGCGGGCCGCCCGCCGTGGCGGGGCCTTCGTACACCCCTCACGGGATGCAGACCTGCGGTCTTCGGTGGAACTCCGGCCAGTCTACGTCACGCGGGGTGGGCTCCCTCACGGGGGCGGCCGACCTGCTCGCCCCAACCGGCGGTCACGCGTTACCGTCCGGAACGTGACCCGTCTCCGCACTTCGACCCCGCCCCCGCCGGCTTCCCAGAGCGGGACAGCGCCCGGCCCGCGGTAGTCCCCCGAACCGCCGGGGTCCGTCCGACCTGGTCGGCCGCATCCGCACCGCACGCGCACCGCGCGAGTCCCGCTCTTCACGGTCCCGTCCCCACGCCCACCCGGCATCTCCGGGCGGGCGCACACGACCGTCGCAGGAGCGATCAGTGCCCCTCCGCACCTCTTCCCGGCTCACCGCGGACCGCCGCGGGTCCGGTGTCCCCCTGCTCGTCCTCGCCGGTGTCGCCTGGGGCACCGGCGGCCTCCTCGGCAGCCTGCTCGGCCGCGAGACCGGGCTGACCCCGCTGGCCGTCGCCGCCTACCGGCTCGGCCTCGGCGGCCTGCTCGTGCTCGTCGCGGTCGTCGGACTCACCCTGACGGGTCTCGCCCCTCGGCCTGCGTTCGCCGGCGCGCGACACCGCCGTCCGGCGTTGCTCCGGATCGGGCTGCTGGCGGTGCTGGCCGCCGCGTTCCAGGCGTGCTACTTCACCGCCGTCTCGCTGACGAGCGTCGGGCTCGCGACGCTGGTGACGATCGGGACCGCTCCGGTGGTCGTGGTTGCCGTCGAGACGCTGCGGGGCCGCGCCCGTCGACGTTCGCTGCCGGTCGTCGTCCTGGCCCTGCTCGGGCTCGGCCTGCTGGTCGGGCTGCCCGTCACCGGAGCGGACCCGCTCGCGGCCGCCGCGGGCGCCGCAGCGGCCGTGGTCGCCGGCTCCTGCTTCGCGGTGATGACGCTGACCGGCTCCCGGCCCATCCCGGGGCTCGACCCGATGGTCGCGACCGGTGCGTCTTTCGTCGCCGGCGGGCTTCTGCTGGCCGTTCCCGCAGCCGTGCTCGGCACGATGGCCTTCACGATGACGTTCTCCGGCGTCGGCCTGCTCGCCCTGTTCGCCGTGCTTCCTACCGCACTGGCCTACACGGCGTACTTCCGTGGGCTGGGTGCGACCACGTCCCCGGGGACGGGCGCGGTGCTGGCCCTGCTGGAGCCGCTGACGGCCGCGGCGCTGGCCGCGGTCGTGCTCGGCGAGCGGCTCGGCGTGACCGGCACGGTCGGCGCACTCCTTCTGGCGGTCGCGGTGTTGCTGGCCGCTCGCGCGGACCCGGTTGCTCAGCCGCGGTGTCTGCCATCCGGCTCCGCAGGCGATGCGCTGACCGCGCCGCGCGACGTGGACCGGCGGATCAACCGGGCGAGTGCGGCGAGGTCCGCGGCCGGGGTGGACCGGCGCCGGGAGGCCATCGGAGGCGGTGGTTCGGGCGGACCGGAGCGGCGGTTCCAGTCATAGCTGTCGCGCGAGTCCACCCCGTAGCGGGGGGCCGCGACGGCGATGGCGATGAGCAGGGCCGGGAGGAACCAGAGGGAGATGTCCACGTAGCGGAGCATGCTCTCCACCGGACTGGTCCTGTACAGCCAATTACGCAAGAGTGGACCGCATGGCCCGTGACGACATCGACCGGCGCATCGGCGCCCGCAGCTTCGCCCGGCTGCTCGGCGACTGGCGCCCGCCCGGCGGACGCGGGCTGACCGCTGCGCTGGCGGGCCGCGTCCGCCTGCTCGTGCTCGACGGCCGGCTGCCGCTGCAGACCCGCGTGCCGGCCGAACGGGAGCTCGCGACGGTCCTCGACGTCAGCCGGACGACCGTCGCCGCCGCCTTCGAGACGCTGCGCGAAGCCGGGTTCCTGAACAGTCGGCGCGGGGCCGGCAGCTGGACGCAACTGCCACCGGGCACCATGGGTGCCGGGATGAGCTCGCCGTTCTCCCCGCACGTCGACCGCACCCTGTTCGACCTCGCGCATGCCGCCCTTCCCGCGCCGGCGGGGGAGCTGCGCGCGGCGGCGGCCATGGCCGTCGGCGACCTCGACGCGCACCTGGGCGGGCACGGCTACGACCTGCTCGGGCTCCCGGCGCTGCGCGCGGCCGTCGCCCGCCGGTTCACCGCGCGGGGCCTGCCGACCACGGCGGACCAGGTGCTGATCACCTCCGGCGGCCAGGCCGCGATCGCGCTCGTGCTCGCGGCCCTCGTCACGCCCGGCGACCGGGTGCTCGTCGAGCACCCGACCTACCCGAACGCGCTGGAGGCCGTGCACGCGCGCGGCGCCCGGTGCGTCCCTGTGCCGCTCGCCCCCGACTCCCCCGGCGCCGACGCCTGGGACCTGGAGCTGGTGACCGCGGCGGTCCGCGACGCCGCTCCGCGGCTGGCCTATCTCATCCCCGACCACCAGAACCCGACCGGCGCGCTGCTCGACGCGACGGGACGCGAGCGGCTCGTCGGGCTGGCCCGCCGCACCGGGATGCCGCTGCTGATCGACGAGACGCTCGCCGAGCTGGCCCTCGACGGACCGGGCGAGATCCCGGTCGCCGCGCACGGCGCCCCCGACTCCGCCCTCGTGATCACCATCGGGTCGGCGGCGAAGGCTCTGTGGGGCGGGTTGCGCATCGGCTGGATCCGGACGGCCGCCCCGACGGTTCGGCGACTGGCCGCGCACCGCGCCGCGACCGACCTCGGCGGACCGGTGCTCGAGCAGTTGCTCGCCGCGTGGCTGGTCGCCGACCTGGACCCGATCGTCACGGCCCGCCGCGCCGAGCTGGCCACGGCCCGCGACGACCTGCTCGCCCGCCTCGGCGTCGCGTTCCCGGGCTGGCGCCCGTCGCACCCGACCGGCGGCCTGAGCCTCTGGGTCGACCTGGGTGCGCCGGTGTCGAGCCGGCTGGTCGGCGCGGCCCGCCGGCACGACGTCCTGCTGGCCGCGGGCCCGCGCTTCGGGCTGGCCGGCGCGTTCGAGCGGTACCTGCGGATCCCGTACACCCTGCGTGCCGACCGCGTCGGGCCGGCGCTCGAACGCCTGCTGGCTGCGTGGCACACCGTCGACGCGTCGCACCCCGAGACCGAGCCCGTCGCCGTAGCGTGATCCGCGAGTCAGCCGAGTGTGGTGGCAGGAACGGAGAGAACCGGGTGGGAACGGGGATGGGCCCCCTGCGGGGGCTGCGGGTCGTCGAGTTGGCCGGGATCGGGCCTGCGCCGCACGCGGCGATGGTGCTCGCCGACCTCGGGGCGGACGTCGTGCGGGTGGACCGGCCGTCGGGGGCGCTGCGACTCGGCGACCCCGACGGGCCCGACCCGACGCTGCGCGGCAGACGCCGGGTCGCCGCCGACCTCAAGACGGCCGCGGGCCGCGACACCGTGCTGCGGCTGGTGGACCACTCGGACGTGTTGGTCGAGGGCTACCGGCCGGGGGTCGCGGAGCGGCTCGGGGTCGGGCCCGCGGACTGCCACGCCCGCAACCCGCGGCTGGTGTACGGCCGGATGACCGGGTGGGGCCAGGACGGGCCGATGGCCCGCCGGGCCGGGCACGACATCAACTACGTCTCGCTGACGGGAGCCCTGCACGCGATCGGGCCCGCGGAGCGGCCGGTGCCGCCGCTGAACCTCGTGGCCGACATGGGTGGCGGCTCGATGCTGCTGCTCGTCGGTGTCCTGGCGGCGCTGCTGGAGGCCCGCTCGTCGGGCCGCGGGCAGGTCGTCGACGCCGCGATGGTCGACGGCGCGAGCCTGCTGATGCAGATGATCTGGGCCTTCCACGGGCAAGGCCGCTGGACCGAGGACCGGGAGGCCAACCTCATCGACGGCGGGACGCCGTACTACGGCACCTACGCCTGCGCCGACGGGCACCACGTCGCGATCGGCCCGCTGGAACCGCGGTTCTACGCCCAACTGCTCGCCGGGCTCGGGCTGGACCCGGCGACGCTCCCGGCGCAGGAGGACGTCGTCGCCTGGCCGGTGCTGCGTGCGGCGTTCACCACGGCGTTCGCCACCCGCACCCGCGACGAGTGGGGAGCGGTCTTCGAGGGCACGGAAGCCTGCGTGACGCCGGTGCTCGCGCTCGGCGAGGTCGCCGAGCACCCACACCTCAAGGCCCGGGGCACGATCGTGGCTCCGGACGGCGTCCCACAGGCCGCCCCGGCCCCACGGTTCTCGCGCACGCCCACGACGTTGCCGGGGCCGCCGACGGAGCCGGAGGACGTCGAGGCCGTCCTGGCGCGCTGGACACGCTGACCGCCCGGTCGCGGTCGGGGATTGCAGCAAGGTGGCCATACTGCAATCGGACTGGAGCAGGGCCACCATGCTGCAATCCCGACCGACCCCGAAGACGACAGCACCCACCGCCCACGCGGGGCGACGGGTGCTGTGCGCGGTCCGTCAGGCGGACGGCGTGTCGTCCACCAGCAGGTTGCGGGTGCGGTTCGGGTCGACGGGGATGCCCGGGCCCGTCGTCGTCGAGACCGTGACCTTCTTCAGGTAGCGGCCCTTCGCAGCCGACGGCTTGGCCCGCAGGATCTCGTCGAGCGCCGCACCGTAGTTCTCCACCAGCTTCTCGGTGGGGAACGACGCCTTGCCGATGACGAAGTGCAGGTTGGCCTGCTTGTCCACCCGGAAGTTGATCTTACCGCCCTTGATGTCCTGGACCGCCCTGGTGACGTCCGGGGTGACGGTGCCGGTCTTCGGGTTCGGCATGAGGCCGCGCGGGCCGAGGATGCGGGCGATACGCCCGACCTTGGCCATCTGGTCCGGGGTCGCGATGGCGGCGTCGAACTCCAGCCAGCCGCCCTGGATGCGCTCGATCAGGTCTTCCGCACCGACGACGTCCGCTCCGGCGACCTCGGCCTCGGCGGCCTTGTCACCGGTCGCGAAGACGATCACGCGGGCGGTCTTGCCGGTGCCGTGAGGCAGGTTCACGGTGCCGCGGACCATCTGGTCCGCCTTGCGCGGGTCCACGCCCAGCCGCATCGCGACCTCGACCGTGGGGTCCATCTTCGACGTCCCGCCGGTCTCCTTGGCCAGGTTGGCGGCCTGCAGCGGGCTGTAGAGCCGCGTGCGGTCCACCAGGTCGGCGTTCTTGCGGTAGATCTTGCTGCGCTTCATGGCTGTCCTTCGTGGTTCAGGTCGTGGTACGAGCCGCGCCCGGCTCTCCCACAAGTGCGTACTGAGGCGGACCCGTCGCGAGTCGCTCAGTCCGTGACGGTGATTCCCATCGACCGCGCGGTGCCGGCGATGATCTTGGCGGCCTGGTCGATGTCGTTCGCGTTCAGGTCGGACATCTTGGTCTGGGCGATCTGGCGCACCTGGTCCATGGTCACCGAGGCGACCTTGGTGCGGTGCGGCTCCCCGCTGCCCTTCTCGACACCGGCCGCCTTGAGCAGCAGGCGCGCGGCGGGCGGCGTCTTCAGCGCGAAGGTGAAAGACCGGTCTTCGTACACCGAGATCTCGACCGGCACGATGTCGCCGCGCTGCGACTCGGTGGCCGCGTTGTAGGCCTTGCAGAACTCCATGATGTTGACGCCGTGCTGACCCAGCGCGGGGCCGACCGGCGGCGCAGGGGTCGCGGCCCCGGCCTTGATCTGGAGCTTGACGATCGCGGAGAGCTTCCGCTTCTTGGGGGGCATCTCGCTTGTCCTTCGAGTGGTTGCTGCCATGCCGCGGACCTGCCTGCCGCGGCCGGGATGTCAGATCTTGGAGACCTGGGAGAAGGCCAGCTCGACCGGGGTCTCCCGACCGAAGATCGAGACCAGGACCTTGACCTTCTGCGCGTCGACGTTGACCTCGCTGATCGTCGCCGGCAGCGTCGCGAACGGGCCGTCCATCACGGTGACCGACTCGCCGACCTCGAAGTCGACCTCGACGGTGGCCTTGCCCGAACCGGCAGCGGCCCCGGTGGCGGCACCGGCACGACCGGCGGCCGGCTTGGCGGCCTCGGTGCGCGGCAGCAGGAACTTCACGACCTCGTCGATCGTCAACGCCGACGGCTTGGAGGTGGCCCCCACGAATCCGGTGACTCCGGGGGTGTTGCGGACCGCGCCCCACGACTGGTCGTTGAGCTCCATCCTGACCAGGATGTAGCCGGGCAGTACCTTGCGCTGCACCTGCTTGCGCTGGCCGTTCTTGATCTCGGTGACCTCCTCGGTGGGCACCTCGACCTGGAAGATGTAGTCCTCGACGTCCAGGGTCTGCACGCGGGTCTCGAGGTTGGTCTTCACCTTGTTCTCGTAGCCGGCGTAGGAGTGCACGACGTACCAGTCGCCGGGAGCGCGGCGCAGCGCGGCCCGCATCTCCTCGGCGGGATCGACCTCGACGGGCTCGGCGGGCTCCGCGTCGGCGACGTCCTCGGCCACCACATCGTCCGCGCCGGCGAGGTCGTCGTCGGTCGAGGAGTGCGACGCCACGTCCGCCCCGTCGGCGACCTCGACGTCCGCGTCCTGCTCGGAGGCGGCCGCGCCGTTCGTGCCTTCTGCGGTCTCGATGTCGGCGGGCCGGAGGCCGCCGTCCTGGGTCGTCACGTCAATTCCTCGTTTGCACTCGTCGCAGGTCGGTCGGGTGGTCAGGTACCGAACAGGAACAGCACGGCCCGCCCGAACAGGTAGTCCATCAGTGAGACCAGCGCGACCATGAACGACACGAAGACCAGCACGACGATCGTGTAGGTCACCAGCTGGTTGCGCGTCGGCCAGATGACCTTGCGCAGCTCGGCGACGACCTCACGCAGGAAGCGGACGAACCTGCTCGGCAACGAGCCCTTGCTGCTCTTCCGCCCGCCCTCGCGGACGGCGGTACCGCGGGCCCGTGTCGCGCCGGCGGGCGTCGCTTCCGACCGCCGCGCCCGGCGGTCCGCGGCCGTCCGCGGGCGCTCGCGCCCCGGCTCCGCCTCGCGCTCCTCGCTCACGCCGATCTCCTCGCTGACACTACCGTGTTGACGCCCTTACCCTGCCCAGCGCTCTCGTCCGATGCAGGGGTGACAGGACTTGAACCTGCAACCTGCGGTTTTGGAGACCGCTGCTCTGCCAATTGAGCTACACCCCTTGGCCGGCTCCGCGCCCGTCGGGCGCGCGTCCGTGGACCTGCGGCCCACGTGCCACAGAAAAGTGTACGGCACCACGCCACGCCGGTTCCCGGGGCTGGTCCGGCGCCCCACGACCCGTCCCCGCCACCCGTTGGGGGAGGATGCCGGCATGGGTACCGCAGCACCTTCCTCACTCACGGAACCGCACGTCCGGAACCGGATCTCCGCACGGATCGGCGGCATCGCCGAGTCGGCGACGCTGGCGGTCGACGCCAAGGCCAAGGCGCTGAAGGCGGCCGGCAGGCCGGTCATCGGGTTCGGCGCGGGTGAACCCGACTTCCCGACGCCCGCACCGATCGTCGCCGCCGCGCAGGCCGCCTGCGCGGACCCGAAGAACCACCGCTACACCCCCGCGGCCGGGCTGCCCGAGCTGCGCGCCGCCGTCGTCGACAAGACGAGGCGCGACAGCGGCCTCGATCTCACGGCCGCCCAGGTGCTGATCACCAACGGCGGTAAGCAGGCCGTCTACCAGGCCTTCGCGACCCTGATCGACCCCGGCGACGAGGTCGTCCTCCCCGCGCCGTACTGGACCACCTACCCCGAGGCGATCACGCTGGCCGGTGGCGTGCCGGTCGTGGTCACGACCGGACCGGACGCCGACTACCTGCCCTCGGTCGAGCAGCTCGAGGCCGCCCGCACGCCGCGCACGAAGGCGCTGCTGTGGTGCTCGCCGTCGAACCCGACCGGCTCGGTGGCGTCCCGTGAGCTGACCGAGGCGGTGGGACGCTGGGCCGTCGAACACGGCGTCTGGGTGATCACCGACGAGATCTACGAGCACCTGGTCTACGACGGGGCCGAGGCGGTCTCGATGCCGGTGGCGGTCCCGGAGCTCGCGGACACGTGCGTCGTGCTCAACGGTGTCGCGAAGACGTACGCGATGACCGGTTGGCGGGTCGGTTGGCTGGCGGGCCCCACGGACGTCGTCACGGCGGCGACGAACCTGCAGAGCCACCTCAGCTCGAACGTGTGCAACGTGGCCCAGCGCGCCGCGCTGGAGGCCGTCTCCGGGTCGCTCGATGCGGTCGCGGAGATGCGCGCGGCATTCGACCGGCGCCGTCGCACGATCGTCGAGCTGCTCTCGGCGATCCCGGGCGTGCAGTGCCCGACCCCGCGCGGGGCCTTCTACGTCTACCCGGCCGTCCAGGGGCTGATCGGCACGGAGCTGCGCGGCACGCGCATCGACGACACCGTCGGGCTCGCGGCGGCGATCCTGGAACACGCCGAGGTGGCGGTGGTCCCGGGCGAGGCGTTCGGCACGCCGGGCTTCCTGCGCCTGTCCTACGCCCTGGCCGACGACGACCTGCGCACGGGCGTCGAGCGGATGGGCGCGCTGCTCGCCGAGGCCAAGTAGCCGCACGCCGATGCAGCGAAAGCGGCGTTCGGTGCACTCAACGCATCGAACGCCGCTTTCGCTACAAGGGCCGGTCAGGCGGGAAGGCGGACGCGGGCGGTCGCGCGGGCCAGCACCGTCTTCCCGGCCACCGCGGCCGTGATCGCGACAGTGGCGACGCGGATGTCACCCTCGTCGTCGACCGCCTTGACGGTGCCGGTGACCTCGAGCGTGACACCCTCGTCGTCGTCCGGGACGACGACGGGCCGGGTGAAGCGGGCGGCATAACCGACCACGGCACCGGGGTCGCCGATCCAGCGCGTGACCAGCAGGCCGGCGAGCGCCATCGTCAGCATGCCGTGGGCGATCACGTTCGGCAGGCCCACACCGACGGCGAAGCGCTCGTTCCAGTGGATCAGGTTGAAGTCGCCGGATGCACCCGCGTAACGGACGAGGTCCGCGCGCGTCAGCCGCAGCGACAGCTCCGGCAGCGCGTCACCCGGGCCGGGCGCCGCCGCCGTCACGTCGACACCTCGGCGGACTGCGCCGGGGCGGCGGTGACCATCAGCGAGACCGCCGTCAGGACGGGCTCGCCGGCGGCGTCCGCCACCTCGGCCCGCAACGTGAGGAACAGGCTCCCCGCGCGCGGGCGCAGCTCGTCCACGTGCAGGGTGGTGACGACCTCGTCGCCCGCGTACAGCGGACGGTGCAGGACGAACGACTGCTCGCCGTGCACCATGTGTGCGTAGTCCCAGCCGACCGCCGGGTCCCGGAGGAACGCCTCCATCAGCGGGATGGTGAACGTGACCGCGAACGTGGGTGGCGCCACCAGGTCGGGATGCCCGGCGGCGAGGGCGGCGTCGAGGTCGGTACAGACGGAAGCGCCCTCGCCGACGGCGAGGGCGAATTCCCGCACCTTCTCCCGCCCGACCAGGTAGGGCCGCGCCGGGGGCAGGGTGCGACCGACGTACTCCGCGATCACCTGGTCTCGCGGTGATCGCGGTGCAGGTTGCAGTTCGGGCAGTACTTCTTGATCGTGAGCCGGTCCGGGTCGTTCCGCCGGTTCTTCTTGGTGATGTAGTTGCGGTGCTTGCACACCTCGCACGCCAGCGTGATCTTCGGCCGGACGTCGGTGGCCTTCGCCATCGCGGGTGCCTTCCTGCTGTGATCGATCGGCCACGACTCGACCGGATCAGTTTTTACGGTACTGGTCAGCCTGTTGACGTCCACCTCGCCCCGAGGGACGACGATTCCGGTCGGCACGACTGGCGCCGTGCTCCCGGTGGGTTCCTGCTTCGCGGACAACTGCCCCGGTCTCCCGAGGTCTGACGTCGTCTCCACAGGCGTTTCCGGTCTCCGCCCGCCCGGCGGCGACCACGACCACGTGCTGATCAGGACTGCTGGCAGAGGCTTGGTTGTCGCCTCCACCGTCGGGGTTTGACCCTATCACGGCGGGTCCCGCCCAGGGCCCGGCTCGACCCCTGGCGGGCCTCCCCGCACGAGCCTTCACCACCGCCGTGAACGGCGGCGCACTGGCCCGTATCCCGGTAGCGGTGGCCGGACTTGAACCGGCGACACAGCGATTATGAGCCGCTTGCTCTACCGACTGAGCTACACCGCTTCGCGAGCACGACCCCTGTCCAGCTGAACACGACTCGACTCGCCCGAGCCCCTTTACGGAATCGAACCGTAGACCTTCTCCTTACCATGGAGACGCTCTGCCGACTGAGCTAAAGGGGCGGCACAGCCCTCGGGAGAGCCTCCCGGCGGGCGTGGACGATGCTACACAACCCCGCGAGCGGCGTGGAAACGGGTCCATCGCGAGGTGGTGCGCCGATGTCAGCCTCGGCCGGCGCGCGGGTAGGGCAGCAGGGCCATCTCCCGCGCGTTGCGGATCGCGGTCGCGACCTGGCGCTGCTGCTGCGGGGTCAGGCCGGTCACCCGGCGTGCACGGATCTTCCCGCGGTCCGAGATGAACGTCCGCAGCAGCGTGATGTCCTTCCAGTCCACGTCCGCAACCCGCTTGGCGTGCAGCGGGTTAACCTTGCGCTTCGGGGTCCGGCGGGGGGGCGGTGGCACAGCTCGACACTCCTCGGACTGACGATGATTCTCGGCCGCCAGTTTACCTCGGGCCCATTCGGACCCGCGACGGCGCTAACACCCACCGCCCCGGAAACGATCATCGGGTCGTAACGGCTCCCCGCCCGTCGAGCACTCCGGTGGCCCCCATGTCCGCGCCGACGCACCCGTCGCGCCCGCAGCACACCCCCCACGTCCGACCCGTCGATGCGCTGTCGGACGTCCGGACGGTGTGGATCGCGCCGACCCCGCCGGATTTCGGGCACCGACCCCCGGCCGTCGCGAAGAAGCTCGTCCTGCCGGCCCGTACCCCGCTGGGCACGGCCGTCGCCGTGGTCGCCCGTGTCGGCACGGCGATCACCCTCGCGGCACTCCTGGTGGTGACGGCGACGGTGCTCGGCGTCGCGGACGGCGAGCCGATGCCGACGGACGCGACGACGGCGGGCCCGTGAGGGGTACCGCCGTCGACCGGCGTCAGGCCGCGTCGCCCTGGGCGAGCGGGGCCTTGAGGACGTGGTCCACCAGCCGCATCACCAGCTGGCCACCCCCGAGCCGGTAGCCGAACTCCTCCCAGGTCAGCAGCTCACGCGAGAGGATCTCGCCGACTGGACCCGGATAGAGCCGGGTGACGCGGAAGGCGGCTGCCCGAAGCCGCATCTTCTCGTGATGGTCCATGGGTACGGGGCTCATTCCGACTTACCTCCGCGGTGCGATGCGGTGCGGCACGCTCTCAGCGCTGAGTCGCTGCCCGTGGCAACCTCAATCGTGCGGCACGAAGGACCCACTTCGAGCAGATCGTAGTCGAACAGTGACCGTCATCTCACTCTTCGAACACAACCCGTACCCGTGCAGTCACGACGTGCCCCTGTCGAGCTACCGTGCCGGTGTGGCAGCCCCGGATGTCGGACCGCGAACGCGCGATCTTCTCTGGTCCGACGTCGAGGAGGTGTACGCCGCGATCCTGCACCACCCGTTCGTCACCGGGCTGGCCGACGGCTCCCTGCCGCGCGAGGCGTTTCGCCACTACATCGTCCAGGACGCGCACTACCTGCGCGGCTACGCCCGCGCGCTGGCGCTCTGCGGCGCCCGGGCGGAGGAACCGCGCGACACCGTGATGTTCAGTGCCCACGCGGGCGGCGCGATCGCCGCCGAGCAGGGTCTGCACGCGGCGCTGCTCGGCGATCTCGGGCTGACCGCCGAGGCCGCGGCGGCCGAGCCGGTCGCCCCGACCACCCGCGCCTATGTCAGCTACCTGCTCGCGACAGCCCACGGCGGATCGTTCGCCGAGGCCGTCGCCGCCGTGCTGCCCTGTTACTGGATCTACGCCCGGGTCGGCGAGACGCTACTGGGCGCAGGCTCCCCCGATCCGCTCTACGCCCGGTGGATCGCGATGTACGGCGGCGAGGAGTTCCAGGCCGTCGTCGACGCGGTACTGGCGCTGACCGACCGGGTCGGCGCCACCGCGTCGCCCCGCGAGCTCACCCTGATGCGTGAGCACATGATCGTGACCTCGCGCTACGAGTGGATGTTCTGGGACGCGGCGTGGCGGCGCGAGTCCTGGCCCGTATGACGTTGACGTCCTCCCCGCTGTGAGCGGCGGGGATTCCCGAGCGGCTACGCCGTGTCCGGGGTGGTTCCTGCTTCATCGCCGACCGCCACCCCGAAGGGTGGTCTGACACCGGCTCCACAGGCGTTTGGTCTCTCCGTCTGCCCGACGGTGAGAATGTTGATCGCTGCGTTGTGGTCGCGGTCGTGGACGGCGCCACACGGGCACGTCCACGACCTGACCTGCAGTGGCATCGATTCCTGCACTGCCCCGCACGTCGAACACGTCTTGCTCGACGGGTACCAGCGATCCATCTTGTGCACCGTGCGGCCGTACCGCTCGGCCTTCTCCTCCACCAGCCGCACGAGCTGACCCCACCCGGCATCGGAGATCACCCGCGCCAGCCGGCGGTTGCACACCATCCCGGCCACGTTCAGGTCCTCCACGTACACCGCTTGGTTCTCGCGGACCAACGTGAGGGCCTGCTTGTGGTGGTAGTCCCGGCGTGCCCGCGCCACCTTGCCGTGCTGCACCGCGACCTTGCGTCGGGTCTTGGCCCGGTTCGCCCCGCCCTTGGCGCGGCGGGACTTCTCCCGCTCCAACCGGCGCAGCTTCCGCAGCTTGCGGCCCAGATGCCTCGGGTTCACCACATCCAGGCGTGTACCCGCCGTGGTGGCGACCGTCGCCAGACGCGACACCCCCAGATCGATCCCGCACTCCTGGTCGGTACGCGGCAGCGGCGTCGGGGCCACCTCGACGACGAACGAGGCGTAGAAGTGCCCGTCCGGCTCCCGGATGACCGTGACCGACGACGGCTCCGACGGCAGGCCACGCGACCAGCGGACCCGCACGTCCCCGATCTTCGCCAGGTACAGGCTGCCGTCCGGCCGGACCGTGAACCCGTTGCGGGTCAACCGCACCGACTGCCGGGTGTCCTTGCGCGACTTCAACCGCGGCGCACCCATCCGCCGCCCCTTGCGGCGACCGGTGAGCGAGTCGAGCCAGTTCGAGTGCGCCCGGTGCGCATCGCGAACCGACTGCACCAGCGCCACCGACGCGACCTCGCCCAGCCACACCCGCTCCGGAGACTGCTTGGCGACGGTGATGACCCGCCGCTGCACCTCGGTCGGGCCGAGTTTCTCCCCGGCCTGGTAGGCGTCCTGCCGGGCGCGGATCGCGTCGTTGAACACCACCCGGGCACAGCCGAACGTGCGCGCCAACATCGCCCGCTGAGCCGGGGTCGGCTCGATCCGGTAGCGGTACCTGGCCTGCACACAGATCAACATACACTGTTGACCCGTGGCCGACGATCAGACCTACCGCACAGGTAGACACTGTGTT
>JAEUJO010000295.1 GCA_016794615.1 Pseudonocardia sp.
AAGCCGGGATCGCACGCGTGCGTGCGCGGCACGAGTGGCTGGACCACCTCTCGCGCGCCGGCGAGCGGTACTTCCAGCAGCGCGGCAACCACTTCGCCGCCGCGGTGACGTTCTTCAGCGTGCTGACCGCGGTGCCGCTGCTCATGGTCGCGTTCGGTGCCGCCGGGTTCGTGCTGTGGTTCAACCCGACCCTGCTCGACGACCTGCGCGACGCGATCACCGCCGCCGTGCCCGGGGCGCTGTCCGACGCCGTCATCCCGTTCATCGACGAGGCGGTCGCACAGCGCAACGCCGTGGCCGGCCTCGGGCTGCTCGCCGCGCTGTGGTCGGGGATCTGGTGGACCTCGAACCTGCGCGAGGCCGTCTCGGCGCAGTGGGCGCTGCCCGCGGTCCGTCCGACGTCGGTGGCCCGGTACTGGTACGACCTGGGCGTACTGGCGGTCCTGGGCGTGACGCTGCTCGGCTCGATCAGCGTCTCGGTGCTGGCCACGGGCGCTCTCGACGTTGGACTGGCCTGGGTCGGGCTGACCGACGGGGAGCTGGGCACGCTGGTGCCGGCCGCGGTGGCGGTGGTGCTCGGGCTGGGCACCGGCTTCCTCGTCTTCTTCTGGATTCTCACCCGGCTCCCGCGCGTCGCGGTTCCGCGGCGGGGCGTGGTCCACGCCGCGCTCGTCGGGGCGGTGGGCTTCGAGGTGCTCAAGCAGGCGACGGCGTTGACGATCGGCAGCGTCACCGGCACGCCCGGCGGCGCGGTGTTCGGCCCGCTGCTCGGCCTCCTGCTGTTCTGCTACCTGGTGTCGCGGTTCGCACTGATGCTGTCGGCGTGGGCGGCGACGACGCGCGGCAACGAGCTTCCGGCCGCGGAGCCCGAGCGGCCGCCTGCGCTCGCCGCACCGGCGCCGCCCGCCCCGGCCGCGCGCGGGGCGTCGGCCGGGGCGCTCGGTGCCGCACTCGGCACGGGTGTGCTGCTCGGCATGGTCCTGCGCGGTGGCCGCCGGCGGCGGCCCTAGCAGCAGCGACCCTCGGGGTTGCGTTCCTGGTGGTCGGTGCGGGCGCGCCAGTACTCGCGCTCGGTCATCGGCGGCCCGGTGTGCCCGCTGCGGCGATGGTGCGCGAGGTACTGGTCGTAGGCGTGCTCGCCCAGCACCCCGCGCACCCACCACAGGAAACCGCGCAGCAGGTCCATCAGTGGTGGGCCCGGACGCGGGGCGGCACCGCCTGCGCCCACTCCTTCTCCAGCTCCCGCTCCGCGGGTACCGGGATGAACCCCGACGGCACGTAGATCCGCGACGGCACCGGCGGCTCCTCCGCGCTCGGGCGGCCGCCCGCGCGCAGCGATCTGATCGTCGCGATCAGCGCGGCGCCGATCACGATCAGGGTGAGCACGACGAAGATGATCGAGAGTGTGCCCTGGACGAAGGTGTTGCGGACCACGGCCTGCATGGCCGCCACGCTCTTCGCCGTGCCGAAGCTGGTCTCGCCCCGGGCCAGCGCGGCCTTGAACGCCGCGTGCTGCGCCCAGTACCCGATGGCCGGGACCGGGGAGAAGATCTTGTACAGCGACGCGGTGACCGTCACGATCGTGGTGAACACCATCGGCACGATGGGCACCCAGAGCAGGCCCACCCGGCCGCGCCCGGCGACGATCGCCAGGCACACCGCCAGCGCGATCGCCGCGAGCAGCTGGTTCGCGATGCCGAACAGCGGGAAGAAGGTGTTGATCCCGCCGAGCGGGTCGGTCACCCCCAGGATCAGGATGTATCCCCAGCCACCGACCATGATCGCGGTGCAGACCCAGGCGCCGGTGCGCCACGAGGTGTCGCGGAACTTCGGGACGAAGTTGCCCATGAAGTCCTGCAGCATGAACCGGGCCACCCGGGTGCCGGCGTCGACGGCGGTGAGGATGAACAGCGCCTCGAACATGATCGCGAAGTGGTACCAGAAGCTCATCAGCCCCGTGCCGCCGATGAGCCGCTGCATGATGTGTGCGAGCCCGACGGCCAGGGTGGGGGCACCGCCGGTGCGGGAGACGATCGACTCCTCGCCGACGTCGTGCGCGGTCTGGGCGAGCACCTCGGGGTTGACGTTCACCCCGGTCAGGCCGAGCTGGTTGACGAATGCCGCGGCCGTCTCCACGGTGCCGCCGGTGGCGGCGGAGGAGGCGTTCATCGCGAAGTAGATACCGCGGTCGATGGACAGCGCCGCGACCAGGGCCATGATCGCGACGAACGACTCCATGAGCATGCCGCCGTAACCGATCAGGCGGGTCTGGCGCTCCTTCTCCAGCAGCTTCGGGGTGGTCCCCGAGGAGATCAGCGCGTGGAACCCGGAGAGGGCGCCGCAGGCGATCGTCACGAACAGGAACGGGAACAACGGCCCGGAGACGACCGGCCCGCCCGCGGCCCGGCCGGCGAACTCGCTGACCGCGGGGGCGGTGATGACCGGCTGCACGATCACGATCGCGACGGCGAGCATGACGATCGTGCCGACCTTCATGAAGGTGGACAGGTAGTCCCGGGGGGCCAGCAGCAGCCAGACCGGCAGGACCGCGGCGACGAACCCGTAGATGATGATGGCCCAGGCGATCGTGGTGCGGTCCAAGGTGAACAGGGCGGCACCCCACGCGGTGTCGGCGACCGCGCCGCCGCCGATGATCGCCGCCATCAGCAGCACGAACCCGATCACGGAGATCTCACTGATCTTGCCCGGCCGCCAGAACCGCAGGTAGACGCCCATGAACAGGGCGATCGGGATGGTCATCGCGACCGAGAACACGCCCCACGGGCTCTCGCCGAGGGCGTTGACCACCACGAGGGCGAGGATCGCCACGATGATGATCATGATGGCGAGGGTGGCGAGCAGGGCGGCGAACCCGCCGACCAGGCCGAGCTCCTCGCGGGCCATCTGCCCGAGGGAGCGCCCGCCGCGGCGCATGGAGAAGAACAGCACCAGGTAGTCCTGCACCGCCCCGGCCAGCACGACCCCGACGATGATCCACAGGGTGCCGGGAAGGTAACCCCACTGGGCGGCCAGCACGGGGCCGACCAGCGGGCCGGCCCCGGCGATCGCGGCGAAGTGGTGGCCGTAGAGGACCCGCCGGTCGGTCGGCATGTAGTCCTGGCCGTTGTCGTTGTACTCCGCCGGTGTGGCGCGCCGGTCGTCCGGCTGCGTGATCCGCTTCTCGATGTAGGTCGAGTAGAAGCGGTAGGCGATGAAGTAGGTGCACACCGCGGCGAAGACGAACCAGATCCCGTTCACCGTCTCGCCACGGACCAGGGCGACCATGACCCACGCCAGCCCGCCCAGCAGCGCCACCCCCACCCACAGCGCGATCCGCAGCGGCGTCCAGTGTTGCCGCTGCTCGTCGAGCACATCGGGGTCGACGGCGGCCGGCGGAAGGTTCGGGTCACCGTGGACCAGATCGTCACCGGTGCGTGGCGGTGCGGACATCACGCCTCCTGCTCGCAAGGGCCGGGGCCGCGATACCCCGGAGCTCCGGGCGGGATGCTATGACGAACTTCGCGCACCGGCAGGATGTCGTGAGCGAATTGCGACGATCAGTACGTGACCAGGCCCCGCGACCGGAACGTCTCCCGCACGTGCGTGACCAGCTCGTCACTCGGTGGCTTCGTCTGCGCGAGCGGGTACGGGATGTCCAGCGCCTTCCACTTGTCGCGGCCCATCTGGTGGAACGGCAGCACCTCCACCCGCTGCACGACCTCGCTGATCGAGGCGACATAGTCGGCGACGGTGCACACGTCCTCCTCGCCGTCGGTCAGCCCGGGCACCAGTACGTACCGGATCCAGATCGGCGTGCCGCGGTCGCGCAGGCGCCGGCCGAAGCGCAACGTCGGCGCGAGCTCGCGCCCCGTCACCGTCCGGTAGGTCTCCGGCAGGCCGGCCTTGACGTCGAGCAGCACGAGGTCGACGGCGTCGAGCAGCTCGTCCTTGGCCCGCATGCCCAGGAACCCGGACGTGTCGAGCGCCGTGTGCAGCCCCAGCTCCTTGCACCGTTGCAGCACGTTGGTCACGAACGGCCGCTGGATCAAGGGCTCACCACCCGAGAGCGTCACCCCACCGTGCATGACCTTGAGCGCCGCCGCGCGGCGGGCGATGCGGTCCGTCAGCTCGTCCAGGGTGGTCAGATTGCCGTCGGGCAGCCGCCAGGTGTCCGGGTTGTGGCAGTACTGACAGCGCAGGACACAGCCGGACAGGAAGACCGTGAGGCGGGTGCCGGGACCGTCGAGCCCGCTCACCAGCTCCCACGAATGCACCCGCCCGACCGTGCCGGCCCGGACGGCGGCCAGCTCGGCCGACCGCACGTCCGGGTCCTCCGCACCGGCGACCCCGACGACCTCCGGACCGGTCGTCCGGATGGTGCAGCCGAGAAAGGTCACCGGTCAGACCGCCGCGTGGAAGGTCCGCGACAGCACGTCGAGCTGCTGTGCGCGGGTCAGCCGGACGAAGTTCACCGCGTACCCGGACACCCGGACCGTCAGCTGCGGGTACTTGTCCGGGTGCTCCATCGCGTCCTCGAGCGTCTGGCGGTTGAGCACGTTGACGTTCAGGTGGAAGCCGGCGGAGACCACGTACCCGTCGAGCAACCCGACCAGGTTCGCGACCTGCTCGGACCTGTCCCGGCCCAGCCCCGCAGGCACCACCGTCGAGGTCAGCGAGATCCCGTCGAGCGACTCCGTGTAGGGCAGCTTGGACACGCTCAGCGCGCTGGCGAACATCCCGTGCGAGTCGCGCCCGTTCATCGGGTTGGCCCCGGGTGCGAACGGCTGCCCGGCGCGGCGGCCGTCCGGTGTGTTGCCGGTGGCCTGGCCGTAGACCACGTTCGAGGTGATCGTCAGCACCGACTGCGTCGGTACCGCGTCGCGGTAGGTCGGCTGCCGGCGCAGGTTGCGCATCATCTCGCGGACCAGGTCGACCGCGATGGCGTCGGCCCGGTCGTCGTCGTTGCCGTAGGTCGGGAACGCACCCTCCGTTTCGTAGTCGACCACGAGCCCTCGCTCGTCGCGCACCGGCCTGACCCGCGCGTACCGGATCGCCGACAGCGAGTCCGCCGCGACCGACAAGCCGGCGATGCCGCACGCCATCGTGCGCAGCACGTTGCGGTCGTGAAGCGCCATCTCCAGGCGCTCGTAGGCGTACTTGTCGTGCATGTAGTGGATGCAGTTGAGCGCGTCGACGTAGGTCTCGGCCAGCCAGCTCAGCAGCGAGGAGAAGCGGTGCCGCACGTCGTCGTAGTCGAGCACGTCGCCCGACACCGGCGGCCTGGGCGGGGCCACCTGCTCGCCGGTGACCTCGTCGCGCCCTCCGTTGATCGCGTAGAGCAGCGTCTTCGCGAGGTTGACGCGGGCGCCGAAGAACTGCATCTGCTTGCCCACGCGCATCGCGGACACGCAGCAGGCGATCGCGCCGTCGTCGCCGCACTGGCGGCGGACCAGGTCGTCGCTCTCGTACTGGATCGCCGACGTGTCGATCGAGACCTCCGCGCAGAAGCGCTTGAACGCCTCGGGCAGCTTGTCGTTCCACAGCACGGTGAGGTTCGGTTCCGGGGCGGGCCCCAGGTTGTAGAGGGTGTGCAGGAACCGGTACGACGTGCGGCTGACGAGCGTGCGCCCGTCCTCGCCCATGCCGCCGATCGCCTCGGTGACCCAGGTCGGGTCACCGGAGAACAGGGTGTCGTACTGCGGAGTGCGCAGGAACCGCACGATCCGCAGCTTGATCACCAGGTCGTCGATCAGCTCCTGTGCCTCGGTCTCGGTGATCCGGCCCGTGTCGAGGTCGCGCTGGAGGTACACGTCGAGGAACGTCGACGTGCGGCCCAGCGACATCGCGGCGCCGTTCTGCTCCTTCACCGCGCCCAGGTAGCCGAAGTACAGCCACTGCACGGCCTCCCGGGCGGTGCCGGCGGGCTGGGAGATGTCGCAGCCATAGGAGGCGGCCATCTCCTTGAGCTCGCGCAGGGCGCGGACCTGCTCGGCGTTCTCCTCGCGGTCGCGGACCACGGAATCGCTGGAGAGCGGCAGGTCCAGCTCGGCGCGTTCCTGGTTCTTGGCGGCGATCAGCCCGTCCACCCCGTAGAGGGCGATGCGGCGGTAGTCGCCGATGATCCGGCCGCGGCCGTAGGCGTCGGGCAGGCCCGTGATGATGTGCGACCGGCGAGCGGCCTTGACCCGCTGCGAGTAGACGTCGAACACACCGTCGTTGTGCGTCTTGCGGTAGGTCGTGAAGATCTTCTTGATGTCCGGGTCGACCTCGTAGCCGTAGGTCTCGAGCGCGCCCTCGACCATGCGCCAGCCCCCGTTGGGGATCATGGCCCGCTTGAGCGGGGCGTCGGTCTGCAAGCCGACGATCAGCTCGTTGTCCTTGTCGATGTAGCCGGGTGCGTGCGACGTGATCGTCCCCGGGATGTGCGTGTCGATGTCGTAGACACCGCGCTCGCGCTCGACCTGGAACATCGCCGTCAGCTTCTCCCAGATCGCCGTGGTGCGCGGCGTCGGGCCGGCCAGGAAGGAGGCGTCGCCGGTGTAGGGGGTGTAGTTGCGCTGGATGAAGTCGCGAACGTCGACGCCGTCCTGCCAGGGGCCGGCGACGAAGCCCCGCCACGCGTCCATCGTCTGCGGTCGGTCGGCGGTGCTCGGTACCGTCGTGGTCATGTGCGTCTCTGCTCCTTGTTCCCCGATGTGCGGTCCGCCGCGCGCAACACGTGCGGTGGACGTGCAGTTCAACGGTAGGAGCGGGGCGGTGCCGGGAGCAGGGGCTTACGGCCCGGGCCTGCTCGCGGAGGGCCCGACCTGGGCGTGGGCCGTATCGTGCCCGTTTCGTGCCTGTTGCCGGCAGCCGAAGGCGAAGCGCGTACGGTCGAACGGACGAGCGCGGGCGCCGACATCGCCGCCGACGTCCGCCACGTGCGCTCACTGCGTGCCGCGGCGTAGCCGGCCCGCGGCCTACGGCCTCCAGTCCCGCAGCCGGCGGCGCAGTTCGGCCAGCGCGTTCCCGACCGCTCCCGCGTCCTCCGGCAGAGCTGCCTCGATCATCTCGATGTGCTCCACCACGCTCATCCGCTCGCTGCTGCTCGAGCGCGCGAAGGCGGAGCGGTAGTGCTCGACCACCTTCTCGAGGTCCTCGGGCAACCGCTGGTGAAACAGCGCGTCGGCCAACGCGAGATCGGCTCCGGCGACCCGCTCCCAGAAGCTGAGTTCCGGTCCGGGGTCCGGCTGCTCGTCGCGCCGCCCCACGGCGTCGACGCGCGCCGGGTCGAACGCCGTGTCGGGCTCCCGCGTCGCCACCTGCCAGCCGACGAGAGCGGCATTGAGCGCAGCGTAGGTGTCGACCCGGCCGGTCTGCCGCTCGTGCAGCGCGGCGGCTCTGGCGTATGCCTTGCGCGCGCGTTTCAACTCGGCCGTGACCTCGGCGGGGGTGGGCGCGCAGCGGGCCCGCCTGCGGGCGACGCTGCCCCGCAGCGACAGACGTTCCGGGGTCGGCCCCAGGTCGATGAGCCGCTTGACGATGTGGTCGGCCTCCTGGAGCAGGGCCGCCGCCGTGGGTGCATCGGGGTCGGTCGACCCCTCGACGGTCAGCTGGACCGCCCATTTCGCCTTGATGTTGGCCAGCGTCTCGAGGTCCTTGAGCCGCGCGAACGCGCTCCAGTCGCGCTGCACCTGGTCGAGCGCCTCGGCGGCCCGGTCGTAGACGGCCAGCGCCGCCCAGAGCTCCCCGAGCGTCGCGAGTTCCCGGCGGCGCTGCCACTCCCGGGGCACGTCGGCGAGCAGTTCCTCGACCCGCGACCGCAGGCCCGCAGCGGCTGCGGAGTCCGTACGCCTGGCCTCCTTCGTCAACCGGTCGAGCGCGTCGCGGAACTCACGGCGGCCCACCGGCCGCTGTTCGACGGACGTGTCGTCGCGGGGCACGCTCAACCGCATCGCAGGTGGCCCGTACACCTGGTAGGCACCCCAGGTGTTGAGCGAGCCGTAGGCAGCGTGGGCCACCTTGCGTGCCTGGTGCGTGGCCGAGCCGAGGTCGTCGCCGGCGAGCAGCCGCCCGTAGAGCGTGTCCGCGAAGTCGGCTGCGGCCAGGTCGTCCACCGCCCATCCCGCGGCGATGACGGCGCGCACCCCGTTCTCGATGAGCTGCCGGGAGATGCTCGACGCGAACTTGTCGGCCCGCAGGGGGCGCGACCCGTCGAGCCGGCGCGGCCGGACGGCGCCGAGATGGCAGCAGTTGAGGAACACCAGATCCGGGGCGGTGCGCATCTTCGCGATCTCGAACGCGGTGAGGAACGTCTCGGGCCCGATGGCGACCCCGCTGCGGGTCGGGTCGTCGGGGGCGTAGTTGCCGTGCCCGGCCACGTGCACGATCCGATAGCTGCGCCGGAACAGCGCGTCGAGGATCGACACCACCTGTGACGGGTCGTCGCCGACATCCTCCGGGATGATCGCGGTGACGTCGTAGCCGTGCTCCTCGAGCACCGCCCTGACCCGGCGCGCCTCCTCGCGCGCGGCGTCGAGCCGAGGGTAGCCGGGGCCGGCGGGCGGGTCCCCGATGACGAGCGCGGCCCGGCCCGCGGACTGCCGGGTGAGGATGTCGGGCCCGCGCGTCTCCAGCCTGCGGATCAATCCGGCCTCGACGGCCAGCGGGCGTACCCGTCCTTCCTGGGCGCGCGTCGCGAGCATCTCCAGCGGGAGGACCGCCGCCTGCTCGTCGACGACCATCATCAGGTTCTCGCCGCCGTAGCCCTGACCCTTGAGCGCGTTCGGCACGAGCATCTCGTAGAGGGTGTTGAACAGCTGGTCGTCCACGGCCGGGTTGCTGATCGCCTGATCGACCAGGGCGTCGATCAGCTTGCGCTGCCCGGTGTTGACGCGCTGCGGTGCCCCGGCGGAGCGGCCGATGCTGGTGAACGACAGCTCGACCAGGTCCTTGGCCGGCGCCCGTGGGTTGGCCTTGACGATCCGTACGGTCCGCCAGACGCCTTCCTGGTAGTCCGACGGCGGGGAGCCGCGCCGGCCGTCGAGGCCGTCGACGACCCGGTCGTGCACCACGATCTCGTCGTCTGCCTCGGGAGCTGGTTGGAGCACCAGCCGGGCCACCGCGTGAGCGGCCTCGATGGCGCGCTCCTCGTAGAGCTCGGTGATCTGCAGCGCCTCGATGACGAAGGGTTCACCGGTGTCGCGCAGGCGGCGGTTCGCATACCGCACGCCCGTCACGAGCGAGGGGACCGCGTTCTCCACCGGCATCGGTGGGATGAGACCGGTGCCGATGAGGACGGGGGCCAGCGTCAGCCGGACCGGCGGCCCGGTCGGCCCCCGGCGGTCCAGGTGGTGAGCGGCGAGCCGGAGCACGCCCCGGGTGATCGCGGCGGTGAGCGCAGGCGGGGTGAGGTCGCCGGCATCGCCGAGCCCGATCACCACCGCCGCCGGGCCGCCGTCGGAGGTACCGAACACCTCGGACGTGCCCAAGGGCCCGGGGTAGGCGCTCAGCCCGATCCGGCGCTTCAGGATCCCGGCGAGCCGCTCGTCGAGCGCGCGCTCGGCACCGGCGATCGGGGTTCCGTCCTGGTGCCCGACCATGATCGCGCCATGGGTGCGTCTGATGTCGCCGTGCACGACGCTCACCTGCAGCACCGGCCGCCGGAGCGTCGTGCGTTCGCCACCCCGGGCGGCGCGCACGAGGTCGCCGGCATCCGGGAGCAGCAGCGTGCCCGTGAAGTCGGGCAGGGGAGCGGTCTCGGTGGAGCTCACCGGTGCGACGGTCGGCAGGCCCGTCGGCACCCGCCCGTCGAGCAGGTCGACGACGGCGGCAGCGACGTCCGGGTCGGAGGAGAGCATCGAGTGCGCGACCGTGGCGTAGTAGCAGGCCGGTGTGCCGCGCGGCGGGAGCGGCACGTGGCCGTCGCCGGCGCCGCCCGCCAGGAACCGGTCTCCCTCGGCGCCGCAGATCGTGCTCGTCGCCCGCCCGTAGATCGCGCTGAACCGCCCCCGGCCGCCGGGACCGAGCCCGCGCCGCCACCTGCCGCCCTGCGGGTCGAGGGGATCGACGTCGTGCAGTGCCGGCCACGCGTCCAGGCACCGCCCGACCTCGCGCGGTGTGCTCGTGCGGTCCAGCAGCGCGAGCAGGGCACACAGTTCCGAGGCGCCTGCGCGGTGCGCGGTGGCGAGCCACGACCCGTCGAGCGGCGGGCTGAGCATGACCACCCGGCCGCCGGCAGCCTGCCAGGTCTCGTGCAGCCCGCCGGTGCGCAGCGCGGCGAGTGCGACGAGGGCGCCTGCGCCGTGCGTGACGAGGTGTACCGGGCGGCCGGGTGCCGAGCCGAGCCGTTCGCGGATCGCCGAGGCGAGCGCCCCGGCGGCCTCGGCGAGCGGGCGGCGTGGATCGTAGGGCCAGGCCGTGGCGGCGAACCGCGCGTTCAGCGCGGCTTCCAGCTCGGCGTACTCCGGGACGAGGCCGACGACCGCGAGGTCGCCCCGGGTGGTGAGCGCGGCGTCCGTCCCCAGGCCGATCAGCCGGGCGACGTCGGGCCACGTCGGCGCGCCGTCGACCGTCAGCCGGGAGCCGAACAGGTCGGGCAGGAGGACGACATCGGCTGACGCGGCCACCCCCCGGGCAGGTCCGCGCCTCGGCCGTGGGACGGGTGGTTCGGCGAAGCCGGCGACGGGCTCACCGGGGCGCCCGCGCAGCCACGCGTCGAGCGCGGCGCGGCTCTCGGCGTTCCCGAAGTAGGCGCTGTGGTGGACGGCGGCCCCGCGGAAGCCTGCGGTGCGTGCCGCGACGCGGGTGGCACCTCCGGACATCGACAGGGTGGGCACCACGAAGTCGTGGTCCTCCCGGTAGAACAGGTCCGCGCCGGTCACCAGGAGCCTGCGGGCGACACCGCAGGCCTCCACGTCCCCGCTGATCGACCCCAGGCCGTCGTCGAGGCAGGGAGCGCCGAGCAGCGTCCGCAGGAACGCCGACTCGGGCATCTGCGCCTCTATGCCCGGAACCACGCGCGGGTCGCTGCGCTGGTCGAGCATCGCCAGCAGGAACTTCTTGACCAGCGCGGCGACACCGGTCTCCCGCATCACGGGGACGAGCTTGAAGACGTTGAAGAGGAAGGAGGCCCACCGGTCGAGGCGGCGCGAGGCGAGGGTCGTCCCGCGGGCCGGGCAGGCGACGCGGACGAAGCGCTCGACCCGCACACCCCGCGAGACGAGCAGCCTGCGCAGCTCGGGCAGGGCGTCCTGATCGGGATGCGGCGCGTCGCCGTAGGCCCGCAGCGACGGCTCGGCCGCGGCGCAGTAGCTCAGCGCCTCGCCGACCAGGCCGCCACGCGAGTGGCTCACCAGGTGCAGCCGCGCGCCCTCGGGGAGGTGGCGGGCGGCGTCGACGGCGTTCTCGGCGGGGGTGCGACCGAGCGTCGGGTGCTCGAGGGCCAGGACCCGCCCCGGGTAGCGGTCGACGATCGACTGCCATTCGGTCGTGCCGCGCAACTGCTGGAAGGCGGCCTCGGTGTGGGAGAACGTGCCGTGCAGGAGCAGGAGGTAGGGCCCGTCGGTGTCGAGCCGGTCCCCGTCCTCGACCCGGCCGGAGCGCTCGACCAGCAGGTCCGACCCGATCCGGTAGAGGCCCGGCTGCTTCGGCCGTCTCCGCCGCTGTGCAGGCGGGGCGTCCTCGTCGACGGGCTCGTCGACCCAGTCCACGATCTTCCGCATGGCCGGCCGGGCGATCGGGTCGAACACCACGCGCGGGACCCGGCCTGCGATCATGCCGAAGTCCGACCGGGCGGGCCCCGTCTCCCGGGCCACCGCCTCGTCGACCGTCTCCACCGCCCGCGCAACGTCTCTCGGGAGCGACACCGCGTAGCGCCGGACGGCGGCGAGCCGTGATCCCGCACCGCGCATGGAGCCGTCGAGGAAGGCGGTGAGGTCGCGACTCCCCGCTCCACGCAGTCCGGCCGAGCGGGCCCGGTCCAGAAGAGTGCGTGCACGTTCGAAGGTGACGACGCCGTCGGCGTCCTCGAGCTCGACGACGTCGTCATCGGCGCCGCCGAGCAGCACCGCGCGTCCGGTGGCCCGGGCCTCGCTCGAGGTCCTGACGGCCTTCGTGTCCCGCAGACCGACATCCGCGCCGTACAGGTCCGCGAAGCCGTCGTCGGTGGTGAACCCGTCCTCGACCCCGCGGACCGTGATATCGGCACTCACCGGCGACCTCCCGCTCCGAATACCGGGCCGC
>JAEUJO010000315.1 GCA_016794615.1 Pseudonocardia sp.
TGACCGGCTCCGGGTTCGGGTTCGGCTACGGCCCGGTGTCGCCCGCGGTGGGCGACAGTCTGCCGAGGGTCCTCACGATCGTCGAGGGTCGGACGGGTCCGAGGTCGCGTTGAGCTCCCCGTAGACCCGCCGTGCGGTGTCCAGGGCGGAGACGTAACCGGAACGCTGGTAGGCGTCCGCATCGACATCGGTGGGTACGGCGAGCTGCGCCCGCGCCTCACCGACCGAGTTGAACCGTTTGCGCTTCATCCAGTCGGTGAGGCCGTCGAGCAGTGCCTCCGTGTGTCCGAGCCCGTGGCGCAACAGGGCGGAGGCGGTCATGACGACGTCTGCTCCGGCGAGCAGATAGGCCGCCACGTCGCCTGCGCTCTCCACACCCGTCGTCGCGGCCAGCGAGCCGCGCACCTGCCCGGCGAGGATGGCGATCCACGAGCGGGCCAGCCGCCCTTCTTCCGGCGTGGACAAGCCGACGCCCGGGGTGACGACGAGGGTCTCCGGGTCGACGTCGGGATGCAGGAAGCGGTTGAAGAGCACGAGCCCGTCGGCGCCGGCCTCGTCCAGCCGCAGGGCCATTTCGCCGATGGAGCTGAAATGCGGGCTCAGCTTCACCGCGACCGGGATCGAGACCGCCTCCTTGACCCGACTGAGGATCTCGACATGCCGATCCTCGACCGCGCGCCCCGAGGTGCGCGGGTCGCCGGGCACGAAGTAGATGTTGAGCTCGAGCGCGGCCGCGCCGGCACCCTCCATCCGGACGGCGAAGTCGGTCCAGCCGTCGAGGCTGCTGCCGTTGAGGCTGGCGATGACGGGGATGTCGACCGCCGCGACGGCCTCCCTGACCAGGCCGAGGTAGCGCCACGTCGCCCCGGGCATCTGGGTTCCGGGCTGGACGGGGAAGTAGCCCTGCGCCTCCCCATGGATGTCCTCGTACGGCTCGGTGAACCCGATCTCGCGCAACTCCTCGCCGATCACCTGCTCCTCGTAGAGAGAAGGCAGCACGACCGCCCCCACGCCGGCGTCGGCGAGGGCCTTGACCCGGTCCACGGTGCTCGTCGCGGGTGAGGGGCTGGCGACGAGCGGGTTGCGCAGCGACAGACCGAGATAGGTTGTCGTGAGGTCTACGCCAGCCTCAGGGCCGCTGCCGTTTCCGCTGAGAGTCACCATGCCACCTTCTCGTCGACGATCGTGACGGGATGCTCGTCCTGCCCGTTGCCCGCGTCCCGGACCCGGGCGTCGGCCAAGAACCGTTGCGCGCCGCGGGTGGCCATCTCCTCGTAGGTCTGCCAGCGCTGGTCGACCGCCTCCTGAGCCAGCGCCAGGAGCCGGTCGGCTTCGACGGCGTCGCGGTTGCGAAGGATCTTGTACCGCAGCTCATTGTAGAGGTAATCCCCCAGCGGGATCCGCGGACGCGGAGAATCCAGCTGGAACGGGTTGCCGCCGCGGGCCCGCACCGTCGGGTCGTAACGCACGAGCGGCCAGTGGCCGGAGGCGACGGCCTTGTACTGCTGGTCGAGGCCTTTGCGCAGGTCGTAGCCGTGGGCGATGCAGTGGCTGTAGGCGATGATGATGCTCGGCCCGTCGTAGGCCTCGGCCTCCCGGAACGCGGTGAGCGTCTGGTGCGGGTCGGCACCCATGGCCACTCGCGCCACGTAGACGTTGCCGTAGGCGATGGCCTGCAGGGCGAGGTCCTTCTTGTTCATGGTCTTGCCGGCCGCGGCGAACTTGGCCACGGCACCGATCGGGGTGGACTTCGACGACTGCCCACCGGTGTTGGAGTAGACCTCGGTGTCCATGACGAGGACGTTGACGTCGCGCCCGGTGGCCAGGACGTGGTCGAGCCCACCCGAGCCGATGTCGTAGGCCCAGCCGTCGCCGCCGACGATCCACACGCTGCGCCGCAGCAGGTGGTCGGCCACGCTGCGCAGGTCGTCGGCGGCCAGACCCGACTGTCCTTCCAGGCGTCGGAGCAGCTCGTCCACCCGGTCCCGCTGGGCCGCGAGCTCGGACTCGCGGACCTGCCGGGCGTTGAGGACGGCGTCGACGAGGTCGGCGCCGACGACGTCACGCAGCTGGGTCAGCCGTTCCCGGGCCAGCTTGGCGTGCAGGTCGGCGGCCAGGCGCAGCCCGAGGCCGAACTCGGCGTTGTCCTCGAACAGGGAGTTCGACCAGGCCGGCCCGCGGCCGGCCGCGTTCTTCGTCCACGGCGTGGTCGGCAGGTTGCCGCCGTAGATCGAGGAGCATCCGGTGGCGTTGGCGATGGTCGCCCGCTCCCCGAACAGCTGGCTGAGGAGCTTGAGGTAGGGCGTCTCGCCGCAGCCGGAGCAGGCGCCGGGGAACTCGAAGAGCGGCTGGAGGTACTGGGTGCCGCGGACGGTCCCGAAGTCGACCCGGGAACGCTCGTTGAACGGCAGCTCCTCGAAGAACTCGATGTTGCTCCGCTGGGTCTCCAGCTGGGGCTCGAGCGGCTCGAGGTTGATCGCCTTGCGGGTGGGGTCGGCCGGCTGGCTCACCGGGCAGGCCTCCACGCACAGGCCGCAGCCCGTGCAGTCCTCGACGTAGACCTGCAGCCGGTACTCCGCGTTCGGCAGGCCGACCGCGTTGAGCGGCAGCGTCGAGAACGAGTCCGGGGCCCCCGCGAGCGTGGCAGGGTCCACGTACTTGGCCCGGATGACGCTGTGCGGGCAGACGAAGGTGCAGTTGCCGCACTGGATGCACGTGTCCGGGTCCCACTCGGCGACGAACTCGGAGATCCGGCGCTTCTCGTACGTCGTCGTACCGGTCGGGAAGGTGCCGTCCACCGGCATGGCGCTGACCGGCAGGGACTCGCCGTGACCCGCCATCATCGCGGCGGTCACCGTGCGGACGAACTCGGGCGCGGTGTCCGGGACGACCAGGGGGATGGGGTGCCCCGTCTCCGCCGTGGCCGGGATCGGGATCTCGGACAGGGCCGAGGCGGCGCTGTCGACCGCCGCCTCGTTGCGCCGCACGACCTCCTGGCCGCGCCGACCGTAGGTCTTCCGGATGGTCGCCTTGACCCGCTCCAGCGCCTCCTCACGCGGCAGCACCCCGGAGATGGCGAAGAAGCAGGCCTGCAGGACGGTGTTCGTCCGCCCGGGCAGCCCGGCATCCCGCGCGACGGCGTCGGCGTCGATGGCGAACAGCCGCATCTTCCGGTCGATGATCTCCTGCTGCACCGGCTCGGGCAGCGAGTCCCACACCTCGTCGGACGGGTGCGGTGAGTTGAGCAGCAGCGTCGCGCCGTTCCGGGCGGTGGGCAGGATGTCGACCTTGTCGAGGAGGGTGAAGTCGTGGATGCCGACGAACCCGGCCTTGGCCACCAGCCACGGCGAGGCGATCGGCACCGGGCCGAAGCGCAGGTGCGAGACGGTCAGCCCGCCGGACTTCTTCGAGTCGTAGACGAAGTAGGCCTGGGCGTGCACCTCCGGGTCTTCGGCGAGGATCTTCACGGTGTTCTTGTTCGCCCCGACCGTCCCGTCGGAGCCGATGCCGTAGAAGAGTGCCCGCAGGGTGGCGGGGTTCTCGATGTCGAGGTCCGGGTCGTACGGCAGGCTCGTGCCGCCGACGTCGTCGGAGATGCCGATCGTGAACCGTGGCCGGGGGGACTCGGCGGCCAGTTCGGCGAAGATCCCGGCGACCATGCCGGGTGTGAACTCCTTGGACGACAACCCGTAGCGCCCGCCGATGACGCGCGGCATCCTCGCCAGCCGTCCGTCGGCGTGAGCCTCGTTGAGGGTGGTGACGACGTCGAGGAACAGCGGCTCGCCCATGGAGCCGGGCTCCTTGGTCCGGTCGAGGACGGCGATCGACTCCACCGTGCGCGGCAGCGCGGCGACGAGCTCGGCCGTCGGGAACGGCCGGTAGAGCCGTACGTGCAGCACACCGACCTTCTCGCCCGCGGCTGCGAGCGTCGAGACGGTCTCCCGGGCGGTGACGCCGCCGGAGCCCATCACGACGATGACCCGGGTGGCCTCGGGGTGTCCCACGTACTCGACGAGCCGGTAGCCGCGCCCGGTGAGCACGGCGACGGCGTCCATGGCCTCCTGGACGATCCCGCCGACCCGGTCGTAGTACGGGTTGACGGTCTCGCGGCCCTGGAAGTAGACGTCGGGGTTCTGTGCGGTGCCGCGGATGAAGGGCCGCTCCGGCGTCAGCGCGCGCCGGCGGTGCTCGCGGACGAGCTCGTCCGGGACGAGGGCGCGCAGGACCTCGTCGTCGAGCCGCTCCATCGTCGTGACCTCGTGCGAGGTGCGGAACCCGTCGAAGAAGTGCAGGAAGGGCACCCGGCTCCGCAGGGTGGCCACCTGCGCGATGAGCGCGAAGTCGTGTGCCTCCTGGACCGACGCCGACGACAGCAGGGCGAAGCCGGTCTGGCGCACGGCCATGACGTCGGAGTGGTCACCGAAGATCGACAAGCCCTGTGCGGCGAGCGATCGGGCGGCGACCTGGAACACCGTCGAGGTGAGCTCCCCGGCGATCTTGTACATGTTCGGGATCATGAGCAGCAGGCCCTGGGACGCGGTGTACGTCGTGCTCAGGGCACCGCCCTGAAGCGCGCCGTGCATGGCCCCGGCCGCGCCGGCCTCGCTCTGCATCTCGACGACGGTGGGGACCGTGCCCCAGATGTTGGGCCGGCGGGCGCTGGCCCAGTCGTCGGCGAGCTCGGCCATCGTCGAGCTCGGGGTGATCGGGAAGATGGCACACAGCTC
>JAEUJO010000303.1 GCA_016794615.1 Pseudonocardia sp.
CACCGCTGTGCGGGGCTTCAGCGCCCCGGTCGCGATCGAGGTCGCCACCGCGTTGGCCGTGTCGTGGAAGCCGTTGGTGAAGTCGAACGCCAGCGCGGTCACAATGACCAGCACCACAATGACCGTGATATCCATGAGCCCGCCCTTGGGTCCAGACGTTCGAACACCCTGAACCGTAGGCAAAACGTGATGATTGCAAGACGAACGGCAGACGAATGGCAGATGAACAACCGCCCCGCGGGGACCCCGCGGGGCTGAATGATCGGCCTCCTGGTCTCGGCGGGAGACCTCTGCCCGGCGATTTCCAGCCTACCGGCTCTTGCACGCCGGTTCCCAATCTGCAGTCTACCGGCGAGTTGAGCACGGCGGCAGCGAAGTGGTACCCGTGGAGTGAGGGCTCCATCCATGAGCCGGCCGGGCATCCGACAGCGACGGGGACGATGGCGCAGCCGGCGATCATCTGCCTGCAGTGCGGTCGGCCCCGTCGGCGACGGTCAGCCGCTCGTGCGGCGGGCGGTCACGCCCGTCGCCGTGACACTGCCGTCGACCGCCGTGGTACCCGTGACCGACACCAGGTCGCCGGAGGCGAGACCCCCGAGCCCCGGCGTTGTGACGGTCGCCGTCTTCGGCACGAAGACCCGGACGATCACGCCGGTGGAGTCGGTCACCTCGATGGCGTCGGTGTCGACCGTGCGGACGGTGCCGGTCACGACGGGCGTCTCGGTACCCGCATCCCCGGCCACACCGCCCCCTGCGGCGCCCCCGCCGGCGCCGGCCGCACCGCCACCCGCGCGCCGCACCCCCGCGGTGGCGGCGACGATCCCGGAGTCGTGGTGCTTCTGCGCGAGCACGCCGCCGACGAACCCGCCGACCACGAGCAGCGCCACGACCAGCACCGCGGTGAGGCGGTCGGTGCGCTTGGCCGCCTGCCACGACTCGTCGAACAGGTCGTCGTCGGGGTCGGCGGGAGCTGGGTCGACCACCGTCTCGTCATCCGGAGGCATCTCGCGGGCTCCGTCTCACTCGTAGCGCAAGGCGTCGATCGGGCGCAGCGACGCCGCGCGGTTCGCGGGGAAGGCCCCGAAGAACAGCCCGATCGCCACCGACACCCCGAAGGCGAGCACGACGGAGTACGGCGCGACGATCAGCTGGAAGCCGCCCACGGAGAGCTGTCCCACCGCCACCCCGATGACGACCCCGACCAGGCCGCCGCACATCGACAGCAGCACCGCCTCGAGCAGGAACTGCCCGACGATGTCGGCGCGCTGCGCCCCGATCGCCTTGCGGATGCCGATCTCACGGGTCCGCTCGGTCACGGTCACGAGCATGATGTTCATGACGCCGATCCCCCCGACCACCAGCGAGATGGCCGCCACCGCGCCCAGGAGCAGGGTGAAGGTCGAGGTGGTGGCGGTGACGGCGGCCAGGATCGAGCTCGGGTTGAAGATCGAGAAGTCCGGGTCGGCGGCGGTGACGTGGTGACGGTCGGCGAGGATGGTCGTCACCTCAGCCTGCGCTGCATCGACGGTGCCCGCCGAGGTGGCCTTCACGGAGATGCTGCTGACGTCGCCGTAGCCCGTGAGCGTGTCCTGCACCGACGTCAGCGGGGCGACGACCCGGTCGTCCTGGTCCTGCGGGCCGCTGCTGCCCTTCGCCCCGAGGAGCCCGAGGACCTGGAACGCCACCCCGTTGAACTGCACCGTCTGTCCGACGACCGCGCTGCCGTCGCCGCCCACGAGCGCGGTCGCGACGGTCGTGCCCAGCAGCGCCACGCGGTTGCGGGACGTGTAGTCGGTGTCGGTGAACGCGGCCCCGGTCGCCACGGTGTCGTTGTCGTTGACCAGGTAGCTCGGCGACGTGCCGGTGAAGGTGGCGACGGCGTGCGAGGCGCCGTTGTCGGTCGCCGTCACCGACGACGCGCTGACGACGGGTGCCACGGAGACGACGTCCGGGGCGAGTGTCGGGTCCACGAGCGCCTCGGCGTCGTCCAGGGTCAGCTGCGGGGTCCGGATGCGGGTGCCGTTGTCGACGGTGCCGGTCCCCGGGGCGGCGCCGCCCGGCCCGCCGGCGGTCCCGACGCGGGCTCCGCCGCCGAACCCGCCTCCCCCGAACCCGCCTCCTCCGCCGCCCCTGCTACCGGTGCGACCGCCCGCTCCGGTGGAGACGGGGGTGATGGTGATGGTGTTGCTCCCGAGCGAGCTGATCGACTTCTGGACGGTGGCGCTCGCCCCGGTGCCCGCGGCGACCAGGATGATGACCGCCGAGACGCCGATGATGATCCCCGACATCGTCAGCAGCGAGCGCAGCTTGTTCGCCAGCACGCCGCGGACGGCGAACCGCGCGCTCTCGCGGACGTTCACGACGTCGTCGCAGCCCCGGCGAGGCGCCGTGGCGGTGGTCCGAGCGGGCCGGTCACGCGCAGGTCGGACCGGACGCGCCCGTCGCGCATGCGCACGACGCGCTTCGCGCGCTCGGCGACCTCCTCCTCGTGAGTGATCACGACCAGCGTGCGTCCGGCCGAGTTCAGGTCGTCGAACAGCTCCAGCACGCCCACGGTGCTGGAGCTGTCCAGCGCGCCGGTGGGCTCGTCCGCAAGCAGCAGCACCGGATTCGTGACGAGCGCCCGCGCGATCGCCACGCGCTGCTGCTGGCCGCCCGACAGCTGGGACGGGCGGTGGCCCGCCCGGGTGCCGAGACCGACCAGCTCCAGCGCGGCCAGCGCCCGCTGCCGGCGCTCCGCGGGCCGGACCCCGGCGTAGGCCATGGGCAGCTCGACGTTGCTGAGCGCGGACGTGCGCGGGATGAGGTTGAACGACTGGAACACGAACCCGATCTTGCGGTTGCGGATGAGCGCCTGGCGCTTCTCGTCCAACCGCCGGATGTCGACGCCGTCGAGCAGGTACCGGCCGCGGCTGGGCAGGTCCAGGCAGCCGATGATGTTCATCAGCGTCGACTTGCCCGACCCGGACGCCCCCATCACCGCGACGTAGTCGCCGCGCTCGACGACGAGGTCGACCCCGTCGACGGCGCGCACCGCGGTGTCACCGGCACCGTAGATCTTGGACACCGACTGCAGCGCGATGACCGGGCGGGGCCCGCGGTTCACCGGCCGCCACCCAGCCTCGGGAACCCGGCGCCGGGCGCATTGCTCGTCTGCGTGCTCGGGGTGGCCGAGGGCAGCACGACCACGTCACCCGCGGCGAGGCCGCTCGTGATCTCGGTGGTCGTCGCGCCGACGAGGCCGACGCCCACCGGGACGGTGGTGTCGGTGCCGTTGCGCCGGACGGTGACGGTGTGGTTCGTGCCGACGGTCGTGATGGCGGCGGTCGGCACCTCGAGGACGCCGGTGGCCTGCCCGTCGGTGATCGCGAGGCTGGCTGTCGACCCCGTCTTGACCCCGGCCGGGGCCGTGTCCAGCGCGACTGTGATCGGGTAGAGCACGACGTTGTTGGTCACCGTGCTCTGCGGGGTGATCTGCGTGACGGTCCCGGTCGCGGTGTCCTTCGTGGCCGGGAACGTGACGGTGGCCTGCTGGCCGAGCTGGAGGCCTGCGGCGTCCGCCTCGGCGATGTTCGCCGTGACCTCCAGCTCGCTCGGGTTGGCGATGGTGATGAAGCCGCTGCCCGCCGAGGTCGCCGACGACGCCGCCGCGCTCGACGTGCCGGACGTGCCGGCGCCCGACGCGCTGCTGGTCGAGTTCGACGTGCTGCCCGAGGGCTGGCCCACCTTGCCGTTGACGGCGAGCACGACGCCGGCGATCGGAGCCTTCAGCACGGTGCCGTCGAGGGTGCGCGTCGCGGTGTCGACCTGCACCTGGGCCGAGTCGACGGTGGAACGCGCCTGGGCGATCTGCGCCGGGGTCTGCGGGTGCAGGTCCGCCTCGGCGGTGAGCTGCGCGTCGCGGACCTGACCTTGGGCGGTCACGATCGCCTGCTGGTCCTTGTCGACGGTCGCGTCCTGCGCCTGCTCGGCGGACGTGATCGCCAGCCGGCCCTTCTGCAGCGTCTGGTCGCGAGTGTTCCCGGCGGTCGTGAGCGCCTGCTTCGCCGAGGTGCACGAGCTCGTGCTCGCCGAGGACGCGGTCGTCCCCGTCGCGTCGTTGGCGGCGGTGGATACCGCCGCGGACGTGGTGTCGCGCACCGACGTCGGGGACGCGGTGGTCGGCGGGGACGAGGCGGTCGTCGGGGACGCGGTGGTCGTCGGGGACGCGGAGGTCCGTGCGGTCGTCGGGGCCGTCGTCGGGGCCGTCGTCGGGGCCATCGTGGGCACCGTCGTGATCGGGGCCGGGGTGGTGGAGCTGGTCACCGCGCCGGCCAGCGGCACCGAGTACGCCTGCAGGGCCACCCCGGTGCAGGCGGTGCTCGCGTTCACCCGCGCCTGCGAGACCGCGGTGTTCTGGGCCGTGGTGTCCGTGCTCAGCTGCACCCGAGCGGTCTTGACGGCCGTCGCCGCCGACGCAGTGTCGTTCGCCAGCTGGGTGCGTGCGTTGTCGACGGCCTGTTGGGCCTGGGTGACCGCCTGCTGGTCCTGCTGTCTCTTGACGTCGGTCGGGCCGGCGGCTGCCTGCTCGTAGGCCGCCCGGGCACCGTCGAGCGCGGCCTGCGCGGTCCGCAGGCCTTCCTTCGAGGCGGCCGGGTCGACCGTGGCCAGCACCTGCCCGGCGGTGACCGTGTCGCCCGCCTTCACGTCGACGGTGGTCACGGTCCCGTCGGTCGCGAAGCTCGCCGGGACGCTCGCCTGCGAGGCGGCGTTGCCGCTGCCGGTCACGGTCGCCGTCACGTCCCCGCGGGTGACCACGGCCGTGCGCACCGGGGCCGCGGGTGTGCTCGGGCTCCCGATCACGGTGAACGCGAGCACGACGGCGACGACCAGCAGCGCGGCCAGCCCCCCGTTGATCCACGGGGTGCGCCGTCCGCTCGCGAACAGCGTCCTCCACGGCCGGCCACGCAGGGCCATGCGTTCCTCCTCGCCAAGATCGTCAGTGGCCTGGAGGGTCACCCGTCAGTCTGTGTACGAGCTGTGAACCGGATGTGGACGGTCTTCGAACGCCCCGACGAGCGGCATCCGGCGTCAGCGGCGTTGCCCGGTCGGGCCGGCGAAGAACCGCTCGATCCCGGGCCAGACGCGCGTGCCGCCGGACAGCCCGGGCGGCGCGCCGGTACCGGCGGACGACACACCCGTCGCGTGCCGGCCGCGTCGGACCACCGCATCACCACACCCCCGGCAGCATCACCACGCCCCGCGTGGCGCCGTCACACCCCGTCCTGCGGTCGCAGGCCGGCCCCCGGGTCCCGCCCCGGCGATGCGCCTCACGCCCGCGCACGTCGGACTTCGTGCGCGGGTTCGCGAGTACCGTTCCGCGCCATGGTCGAGCAGAATCTCAGCGAGCAGGCCCGCGAGGCAGTGCTCCAGGCGATCCTCAAGGCGGCTCAGAAGGTGAGCAACAGCCCGTCGGGGGTTCGCGACCTTGCCGAGGCGTACGCCCTCGTGGAACGGGACCTGATCCCCAACGCCGGGGTCGCGCAGCACCGGACCTGAGTCGACACCGGTTCGCCGACCCCGGCACCTCGATGGCGTGGACGTCGGCGAACCGAACCGGGCGTCCGTCAGGA
>JAEUJO010000348.1 GCA_016794615.1 Pseudonocardia sp.
GTCGCCCCAGTCGATCTGGTCGGCCAGCAGCCCGGACCAGGCCGTGCCGAAGTGCGTGGGCAGGTAGTCGCGCAGCTCGTCGAGCGCCGTGATCTGGTCCAGGATCTGGGAGATGATGGACGCCAGCACCGCTCCGCCGACGGCGCCGAGGGGCGCGTCCGTCGATACCGACAGCAGCATCGCCAGCCCCGCCACCCAGCAGAGGTGCACAGCGACGTAGAGCGCGCCCAGCAGCACCCGGGTGGCCCCGGTGGCGAACGGCAGGGACTCACCGGTGGGGCTCACCAGGTCGTTCGCCCCGTAGGCGAGCGTGCCCACGAGCAGTGCCACGATCGGCAGCAGGAGCAGCGCGGTGAGCGAGAGCAGGCCGGCGACGACCGCCTTCTGCCGCAGCAACCGCGCCCGGGGGATCGGCGCGGCGAGCAGGTAGCGCAGGCTCGACCACGATGCCTCGGCGGCCACCGTGTCGCCGAAGAACAACGCCACGACCACCACCAGCAGGAACCCGGCCGAGGCGAACAGCGCGAACACCGCGAAGTTCGCCCCGCTGCCCTTGGCGAGGTCCACGAGGTTCGGCGCGCCGCCGGGTGGCCCGTCGTCGCCCAGCTCGAACGCGATCCAGAGGATCACCGGCAGCAGCGCGACCAACGCGAACGCCACCTGCGTCCGGCGGCGCAGTTGGCGGACCAGCTCGACGCGCAGGGGCAGGGTCGCATCCGGGCGGTACGGTGCGTGCTCCACGAGCGGCAGTGCGCCGACGTGGCCGGCGACGGTGGACGGTTCGGGCGCAGCGTCGCGGCGGCCGCGCCGGCCCGCGGTCTCCCGCCCCTCGTCCGTCGGGCCGGTCATCGTGTCGGGTCCTCTCCCACGAGCTGCAGGAACGCGTCTTCGAGGCGCCGCCGAGGACCGGCCGAGCGCACCTCGACGCCGGCGGTGACCAGTGCGCGCACCGCCGCCGACCGGGGGGTGCCGTCGAGCTCGGCGTGCACGGCGTCGCCCTCGACCGCGACGCCCCGGACGCCGTCGAGCCCGCCGAGCACCGCGGCGGCCCGCTCGGGCACATCCACGGTGAAGCGCGCCGCGCCACCCCCGGCGATGATGTCGTCGACCGTCCCGCTCGCCACCACGACGCCCTGGTGCATCACGACGACGTGCGAGCACGTCTGCTCCACCTCGGCCAGCTGGTGGCTCGACACCAGCACGGTGCGCCCGGCCGCCGCGTAGCGCTGCAGCACCTCGCGCATGGCGTGGATCTGCGGCGGGTCGAGCCCGTTCGTCGGCTCGTCCAGCACCAGCAGCTCCGGCAGCCCGAGCATGGCCTGGGCGATCGCCAGGCGCTGCCGCATGCCGTGGCTGTACGTCCCGGCGCGGCGCCGCACCGAGCCGCCCAGCCCGGCGATCTCCAGGGCGTCGTCGAGATGCGCCTCCTCGGCCGGCCGCCCGGTCGCCGCCCAGTAGAGCCGCAGGTTCTCCAGGCCGGACAGGTGCGGCAGGAAGCCGGGGCCCTCGACGAAGGCCCCGATGCGGGCCAGCACGGGTGCGCCCGCCCCGACCGGCTCGCCGAAGGCGTGGATCGAGCCTGCCGTGGGCCGGATCAGGCCCATCAGCATGCGCAGCACGGTGGTCTTGCCCGCACCGTTCGGGCCGAGCAGGCCCAGCACCATGCCCCGCTCGACGTCGAACGACACCCCGCGGACGGCGCGGAACCCACCGCGGTACGTCTTGGCGAGGTCGTGGATCTCCAACGGCCGCGCCGGGATGTGCGCGGCGTCCGGGGCCGGTGGCACGTGTGCCGGAACGGCCGCACCGCGGGGCGCGGCGGCGCGGCGGCGCCACAGCCGGGCCGCCACCATCGCGAGCAGTGCCGCAGCCAGCACGCCTGCGATGCCGAGCAGCGGCCCGAGCGGCACGGTGTTCGCGGTGACGGCCTCGCCGGGCACGACCGGGATGACGAGTGCCGCGTCCGCGCCGGCACCGAGCCCGATCCGCCAGACTGCGGGGGTCGTGGTGCCGGCGTAGCCCTGGTCCGTGGTGCTGAACGACACCATCAGCCGGTTGCCCGCCTCGATCGGGGCGACGACGCCGGGCAGGGTGACCGTGACTCGCGCGGGGGACCCGTCGGGCGGAACGGCCACTCGCACGGGTGCGACGGCGCCGCCGAGCAGCGTCCGGGTGCCGTTGGCGGTGACCTCGTAGACCTTGCCGAACAGCACCGCCGAGTCCGGCCCGGGCTGGCCCGGCACCCGGGCGACGGTGAGATCGACCCGGGGCGCGCCGGCCACGAGCAGCGGGGCGGTGACGGGGGCGGTGCGGAACGTGGTGGACTGCCCGGGGAGCTCCGTGGTGAACGCGGCGATGCGGCTGCCCGCGGTGCCCAGCGCACCGCCGAGCCCCGGCAGCGCGGTGATCGCGGCGGGGTTGCCGCCCGCCGGGACCAGCGCGACCTGCGGCTCGCCCGCCAGCGGAAGCGGCTGCGTGGACACGGCCGGGGCACCGGCGAGGCCGGGGTAGGCGGGTGCCTCGACGGTGCGGCTGGTGGGCGTGTCACCGCCGGTGCGCACGCCGCTCGCGACGGTGTAGCCGAAGCTCGCGTCCGGGGCGCCCTTCCCGGCGAGCCAGTGGTCGAACCAGTCCCCGATCGCGTCCCGGACGCGCTGGTCCACGCCGCCTCCGTCGTGCCCGCCGCCGTACCAGAGCACCCGTACCGGGCCGCCCGCCGCGGCGATCTGTCGAGCGGTGGCGTCGGCCTGGTCCAGCCCGAACAGCGTGTCCGCCTCGCCCTGCACGACGAGGGTCGGAGCGGTGATCCGGTCCGTGACCGAGGCGGGGGAGGAGCGGCGCAGGAGCTCCGTGGTGGCGGGGGACAGCCGTCCGGTGGTGGCGGCCTCGGTGTAGGCCGCACACACGGCAGGGGTGAAGCGGCCGCAGGTGAGCGGACGACCGGGATCCGGAGCCGCCGGGGGACCGGCCGCCTGGTCCCCGGCCCCGTCGGCCGGCGCACCGTCGTCCTCGACCGCACCGCGCGGCCCACCTCCGGGCGCGAGACCGGCGGAGAAGAACACCCCGGCCCAACCGCGCTTGAACACCCCGTCCGGGGAGAAGGCGCCGCGGGCCGGCGTGTCGGAAGGCAGCGACCCGGGCGCCGCCGCGGCGTTCGGGAACAGGGCCTGCCCGAGGTCGTTCCACGTGATCACCGGGGCCACGGCGTCGATGCGCCGGTCGTACCCGGCGAGCAGCAGTGCCAACGCCCCGCCGTACGACCCGCCCGTGACGCCCACCCGCGGGTCTCCCGGGCCGTCCTGGACCACCTCGGGACGTGTGGCCAGCCGGTCGACCAGCGCGCGGGCGTCCGCGACCTCGAAGTCCGGGGAGTCCAGTGCGATCTGCCCGCCGCTGGCCCCGAAGCCGCGCGCCGTCCACGTGAGGACGACGAACCCGCGGTCGACGAGGGCGCGCGCGTCCGCGTCGACCGACGCCTTCGTGCCGCCGAAGCCGTGCGCGACCAGGACGGCGGGCGCGGGCACCACCGTCGGTATGTACAGGGTGGTGTCGAGGGTGATCGTGCCGGGCAGCCCGGCGCCCGCGGGGACCTCGACCTTCTCCTCGACGGTCCGGGGCCCCATGGCGGCGGCCGCCGGCGTGGTGCCCACCAGCGCGAGCAGGGTCGCAGCGAGCACCGCGACCGCGAGCCGGGCGCGAGACGCGCCGGCGCGGACCGCGGTGGAGGGGGGCACGCTGGCGACCGTAGGGCAGCCCACCGACGGTTCCGTGTGTGGCCCTCAGCCGCCTCTCAGCGCCTTCCCACCCGGTGCGTTCGGTCACCCTGAGACGCCCAGAGCTGGCGTCGACGTTGCTGGTCCGTGACAATGGGGTGACCGGAGGGGAGCATGCCGCCTACGGTGACATCGTCAGCACGGTATCCGCCCGATCGGGGAGGTACCCGGTGTCGCTGGTCGATCGTGAGCGTGGCTGTACGTTTTGTCCGCGTCGACGGGAGAGACCTCGGGCCGCTCGACGCAGCCCGAACGACCTCCTCCGGAAGGACACCGTATGAACGTGTCTCTGTGGCTCTGGCTGGCCACCATCGGTGGTCTGATCGCGATCATCCTGGCCGACCTGTTCCTCGTCGATCACAGGCCGCACGCGGTGACCGCGCGCGAGGCCATCCGCTGGGTGTTGTTCTACGTCGCGCTGGCCGTCGCGTTCGGGATCGGGCTGTGGCTGTTCGCGGGCGGTGTGGCCGCCGGGGAGTTCTTCGCCGGGTACATCACCGAGTACTCGCTGTCGGTGGACAACCTGTTCGTGTTCGTCCTCATCATGGCCGCTTTCCGGGTGCCCGCGGAGTACCAGCACCGGGTGCTCCTCGTCGGCATCGTCATCGCCCTGGTGATGCGCGGTGCGTTCATCGCGATCGGGTCTGCCGCGATCCACGCGTTCAGCTGGGTGTTCTACCTGTTCGCCGCGGTGCTGATCGTGACGGCGGTCAACGTGGCTCGGCAGGGCACCGACCACGACGAGGAGTTCTCGGAGAACGCGCTCCTGCGGCTGATGCGCCGGGTCGTGCCGGTGACCCCGGAGTTCCACGGGTCGCGGTCGTTCGTGCGGGTCGCGGGACGTCGCATGGTCACCCCGATGCTGGTCGTGATGGTCGCGATCGGGTCGACGGACCTGCTGTTCGCGCTCGACTCGATCCCGGCGATCTTCGGGCTCACCCAGGAGCCCTTCCTCGTGTTCACGGCGAACGCATTCGCGCTGATGGGGTTGCGGCAGCTGTACTTCCTGCTCGGCGGGCTGCTCTCGAAGCTGGTGTACCTGTCCTACGGCCTGGCGGTGATCCTCGGCTTCATCGGTGTCAAGCTCGTGCTCGAGGCCCTGCACGAGAACAACCTGCCGTTCATCAACGACGGGCGGCCCGTGCCGGTGCCGACGGTCGGCATCCTGCTGTCGCTGAGCGTCATCGTCGGTGTCCTGGCGATCACCACGATCGCGAGCCTGGTCAAGGTGCACCGCGATGCGGCGGCCGCGCGGGACGCCGCCCGGGACACGGAGATCGCCGCGTCCGCGGACCGGCGGGTCCCGGGGTCGGCCCGCGGTGTCGTGCCCGCCCGGCGCGCCCCCGGCCCGGGCAGGCCGGACCCGTCGCGAGCCTGAGCGGAGCCGCCCGCCTCCGCCGCGTCAGGTGCGCGGCGGCAGGTGGTGCAGCGACACCGCGCCCAGCCGTCCGTCACCCACCTCCGCGGTCATCCAGCTGCAGGTCGGCTGCCGCCTTCGGTCGGTCGGGACGCCGCCCAGACCCATCCGCGCGACCTCCGGCAACCGGGCCCGCAGCGCGGGCCCGTCGTTGTTGCCGTGGACTCCCACCAGCCGTGCCGCCCGTGCCTCCAGGGCGTCGAGCAGGTCGACGGTGACCCAGTCGCCCGCATGCACGACCACGTCGGCCGTGTCGATCGCCGCCCACAAGGGTTCCGGCAGGTCACGGGCACGGCCCGGAAGGTGGGTGTCCGCGGTCAGGACGAGCCGCAGGGACATGTCCGGTGTGCCGGTCAGCTCACGCCCAGCAGGTCGACGACGAACACCAGCGTCTCACCCGGCTTGATCACGCCGCCTGCGCCGCGGTCGCCGTAGCCCAGGTGCGGTGGGATCACGAGCTTGCGCCGTCCGCCGACCTTCATGCCTGCCACACCCTGGTCCCAGCCGCCGATCACCCGGCCGGCCCCGAGCGGGAAGCGGAACGGCGCGCCGCGGTTCCAGGAGGCATCGAACTCCTCGCCCGTGGAGTGCGCGACCCCGACGTAGTGCACGCTGACGGTCTGGCCGGGCACGGCCTCGGGGCCGTCGCCGACGGAGATGTCCTCGACGACCAGGTCGGTCGGCGGCGGGCCGTGGTAAGGGTGGACGTCGGGGCGCTGCGGTGCGGTCACGGGAACCTCCGGGAACGAATCGGGTGCCGCCAGGTGGAATGACGAGCCTGCCAGACCCGGTTCCCCCGCCGTCGACGGCATGACCGATGGGCAGGAAGGGGAGCCGGACCTCGATGACCGAGCGGGTGAACGAAGTGCGGTCGACCGGGCACGGTGGGAGCGAGCAGCCGGGACCCGCCGACGACACCCCCGACCCCCGGCGCTGGCGCGCCCTCTCGGTGACGCTCACCGCCGGGTTCATGAGCCTGCTCGACGTCAGCATCGTGGCCGTCGCGCTGCCGTCCATGCGCGAGAGCCTCGGAGCCTCGCCCGCCGCGATCCAGTGGGTGGTCTCCGGGTACGCGCTGACGTTCGGGCTCGCGCTCGTGCCGGCGGGGCGCCTGGGAGACGCCGTCGGCCGACGGTGGATGTTCCTCGCCGCGCTCGCCGGGTTCGTGGTGTGCAGTGCCGCGGCAGGGGCGGCGCGGAACGAGGGCATGCTGGTCGCGGCCCGCCTCGCGCAGGGCATCGCCGCCGGGGCGCTGGCGCCGCAGAACTCGGCGCTGATCCAGCAACTCTTCCGGGGCGCGGAACGGGGACGCGCGTTCGGGTTCTTCGGCGCCACGGTCGGGATCTCCACCGCGGCGGGGCCGGTGCTCGGCGGCGTCATCCTCGCGCTGGCCGGCGGCCCCGGGGGCTGGCGGTGGATCTTCTACGTCAACGTGCCCATCGGGCTGGTCGCCCTCGTGCTCGCGGCGCGGTTGCTTCCGCGCGGGGGATCGGGTCGGCGCGGACACGTCGACGTCGTGGGGGTCGCGCTGCTCGGCGGCGGCGTACTGGCCCTGATGCTGCCGCTCGTGCAGGCCGAGTCGGGCGGGCTGGCGCGGCTGTGGTGGCTGTTCGCCGTGGGGCTGGCGCTGCTCGCGGCCTTCGCGCTGTGGGAGAGACGGGTGGTGCGCCACGGCGCGGAGCCGTTGCTGGACCCCCGGCTCATCACACAGACGCCGGGCTATGCCAGCGGCGCGGCGCTGGGCACCGTCTACTTCATCGGCTTCTCCGGTGTCTGGCTGGTGTTCGCGCTGTTCTTCCAGACCGGGCTGGGGTGGACGCCGCTGCAGTCGGGGCTCGCCGTGACTCCGTTCGCGCTGGGGTCGGCGGTGTCGGCGGTGTTCGGTGGCCGTCTGGTCTACCGGTACGGGCGGCGGCTGACGGTGATCGGGCTCACCGGCGTGCTCGTCGGGATCGCGGCGACCGGGGTCGTGCTCGGCTTCACCCCGGCCGGGTCGGTGGGCTGGGCGGTGGCGCCCGCGCTCCTGCTGGGCGGGCTGGGCGGCGGCCTGGTCATCTCCCCGAACGTGACGATGACGCTGCGCGAGGTGCCGGTGCGGATGGCCGGCTCGGCGGGCGGAGCGCTGCAGACCGGGCAACGCTTCGGCGCGGCGATCGGCACCGCGACCCTGCCCGCGCTGTTCTACCTGGTGCTGTCGTCGACCGGGAACGACTTCCGGGCCGCGATCGCCGCGGCCCTCGCCACCGCGGTGGTCGGGTTGGCCGTGGCGCTGGTGATCGCGGTGGTCGAGTGGCGGGGCGAGGTGCACCGGGTCCGCCGCGCCGCCGAGGTGGCCCTGCCCGCGGAGCCGCACCCGTAGCGCGCACATGTACCGAAAGCGGCGTTGGGTGCGTTGAGTGCACCGAAAGCCGCTTTCGGTGCATCACCCAGCGGCGGGGGGTGCCGCGATCCCGAGGGCGTCGCGGAGGAACTCCACCTGCAGCAGGAGCAGGTTCTCGGCCACCACCTCCTGCGGCGTCATGTGCGTGACCCCGGACAGCGGCAGCACGCTGTGCGGACGTCCGCCGGCGAGCAGCGCCGACGACAGCCGGAGCGTGTGTGCGGCGACGACGTTGTCGTCGGCGAGGCCGTGCACCAGCAGGAGCGGGCGGGTCAGCCGCGCCGCATCCGGGAGCAGCGAGGTCCGCGCGTAGGCGTCGGGATGGGTATCGGGACGGCCCAGGTAGCGCTCCGTGTAGTGGGTGTCGTACAACGCCCAGTCGGTGACGGGCGCTCCGGCGACGGCGGCATGGAAGACGTCCGGGCGGCGCAGCACGGCCAGCGCCGCGAGGTAGCCCCCGAACGACCACCCGCGGATGCCCACCCGGGTCAGGTCGAGCTCGGGCCGGCCGGTCGCGAGCGCGCGCAGGGCGTTGACCTGGTCGTCCAGCACCGGCCCGGCGAGATCGCCCCACACCGCCCGCTCGAACTCCGGGCCGCGTCCCGGGGTGCCTCGGCCGTCGACGACAACGACGGCGAAGCCCTGCTCGGCGAACCACTGGCTGGTCAGGTGCGCGCCGCGCGCGGCGACGACGCGTTGGGCGTGCGGGCCGCCGTAGGGGTCCATGAGCACCGGCAGCGGCGTCCCCGGCGCGTGCCACGACGGGAGCAGCAGCGCGGTGCCCAGCGCCCGCTCGCCGGCCCGGTGCAGGGTGATCCGGGGGATCAGCCCGGGCGGCTCCGCGAACGACGTCACCGTCCGCTCGATCCCGCACGCAGGCCGGACGGTGGTGACCGTGCCGTCGGTGTCGAGCGACTGCCTGCTCACGACGAGCGTCCCGCCGGCCAGCCGCCCGCCGTGCACACCCGGCTGCGGGGTGAGGCACCGCAGCCCGTCTCCGGCGGACCACGTCCACAGCGCGGTCGAGGCCGGGTCGTCGGAGGCGCCGAGCAGCACGGTGTCCCCGTCGACGTCGAGCACGGCGCGGACCTGGAGGGTCGGTGGGGTGACCGGCTCTCCATCGACGAGCAGGCGGCGCGCCGCCCCGTCGTCGGTGATCCACAGCAGGGCGCCGTTCGCCGTGCGGGCCGGCACGCCGGGGACGATCTCGACCCAGTCCGGGTCGGTGTCCTCGTGCACGAGGCCGGTGGCTCCGGTGGCCGGGTCGACCCGCAGCACGCGCAGCGCGCGCTGGTCGCGCGGCTGGACCACGATCAGCAGCTCCTCCGCGGACCACACGACGTTCACCAGGTACTCGTCGCGCCCGGCGTCCCACGTGACATCGACGTGGGTGCCGTCGAGCCCGACCAGGACGAGCGACACCAGCGCGTTCGGAGTTCCGGCCGCGGGGTAGGCGACGACCGCGGGCTCGCGGTCGGGGTTCGCGGGGTCCGCGATGTACCAGCGGCGGACCGGGGCGTCGTCGACCCGGGCGACGAGCAGCGACCGACCGTCCGGGGACCACCAGTACCCGCGCATCCGGTTCATCTCCTCGGCCGCGACGAAGTCGGCGAGGCCGTAGGTGACCGTGGTGTCCTCGGGCGCGGCGAGGACCGCCGTGGTGGCGTCGGCGAGGTGGTGGACGTGCAACGCGCCACCGCTGACGTACGCGACCCGGGTGCCGGTCGGGTCCGGTCGGGGGTCGACGACGGGGCCGGGCGGGTCGAGCAGCCGCGGCGGGGCGCCGTCCGGGGTGAGCCCGGTGACGTAGGCGCGTCCCGACAGCGCGAAGGCGGCGACGTCGCCCGCGCGGTCCGTGGCGTAGGCGACGATCCCGCCCGCCTGCTCGCGCGCCCGCTCCCGCCGGGCGCGCTCCTCGGGCGGCAGGTCGTCGACGCTGCCGCCGTCGAGCATGCGGGGGTCGGCGACCAGACGTTCCTCGGCGGTGGCCGGGTCCAGCGTCCAGAGGCAGGTGACGGCGTCGGTGCCGCCACGGCTGCGCAGGAACGTGACGCGCGCACCGTCGGGGGAGGGCGTCACGCCGCGGGGGACGCCCAGGGTGAAGCGGCGGGTCCGGGCCTGGCGGCGGGGGAAGGAGTCCGTCACGCCGACAGTCTGCCCGGCGGGGGACCTCGGAGCGGCCCGACGGTATCCGGAAGCGGGTCGGCCCGTTCCTTC
>JAEUJO010000002.1 GCA_016794615.1 Pseudonocardia sp.
CCGCGACGGTGGCGCCCGAGGGCGTGCTGAGCGGGTTGGGGGTGGCCAGCGGGTTGCTGGTCGCCGGGATCGGCGTGGGCCTGCTGGTGTCGGCGTCTCGGGCCTGGCGGGGCGGGCCGACCGAGCCGGCCGTCGAGTCGCGGAACCTGGTCTCCGCCGGTCACGGCCATGAGCACGGGCACGGCCACGGCCACGGGCACGGGCACGGGCACGGGCACGGGCACGGCCACGGCCACGGGCACGGGCACGGCCGTGCCGATGGCGGGCGGTTCGGGCGGGGCGCGCTCGTCGGCCTCGGCGTCGCCGGCGGGCTGGTGCCGAGCCCGACCGCGCTCCTGGTGCTGCTCGGCGCGATCGGCCTCGGCCGTACCTGGTTCGGTGTCGGCCTGGTGCTCAGCTACGGCCTCGGCATGGCCGCCACGCTGACTGCCGCCGGGTTGCTGCTCGTCGGCCTGCGCGACCGCCTCGACCGGGTCCGGGTCTCCGACCGGATGCGCCGCGGCACCGCCCGCCTCGCCGCGGCGACCCCGGTGATCACCGCGCTGCTCGTGCTCGTCGTCGGCCTCGGGCTCGCCGCACGCAGCCTCCCGGGCGTGGCCTGACCTCGCCGCGGACCCGTCCGACGACTCGGTCGCCACCGCCGTGGCCACGCTCCGCAGCAGCGGCTCCGCCGCGCATGGCTCGGCCGACCCATCCGCACCCGCGAGGTCCCCGAAACCCGATGGGCCGGTGGTTTCCGGTGCCGCTGGCCACACGATTGGCGGAGATTTTCCGGTCTCCGCCCATCCGCCCGGCCCGGCCATTCCGAACACATTCCGAGCCGCCGGGCACAGGGTGGCACCGGAGTTCGGAGGAAATGTCATGGTCAGTCACGAGGGATCGCGGACGATCGCCGGTCGGTCGGTCAACGGCGTCGTTGCGCTCGCCTTCGGGGCGGTCTTCGTGGTCGTCGGCCTCGCGGGGTTCCTGGTGTCCGGCGGCCACCCGGCCGTCGGCCCGAGCGGTGCGGCATTGCTGGGATTGTTCCAGGTCAACGTGCTGCACAACGTCGTCCATCTGGTGATCGGCGCGGTGCTGATCGCGGCGGCGCTGCGCGGTGACCGGCCGGCCCGGACCGCGAACCGGGCCGTCGGCGTGCTCTACCTCGTGCTCTTCGTGGCCGGCCTCTTCCTCGTGGGAACGGGCCTGAACCTCGTCGCCCTGAACGCGAGCGACAACATTCTGCATCTCGTGCTCGGCATCGCTCTGGCCGGCGTCGGATTCGGCGTCGACCGGCACTGACACCGGTATCACCCGAACGTGTCCCATCCGTTTTCCCGGCAGCCTCGAACCACCTGGTAACACTTCATTTCCTGGAAAGGTCCTCCCATGCGTGCCCTGAAACTCGCCTCCTTTGCCGCGGCCGCCCTGTGCACCGTCTCGCTCTCGGCCTGTGGCGGCGGGGCCGCCCCGGCCGCCGCTCCCGTCCCTGCTGCGGCTCCGATGGCGGCGCCGTCGATGGCCCCGTCCGGCTCGGCCGTGGCCGCGGGCGGCGAGTTCGGCGCCGGCTGTGCCGCCGTCCCCACCGATGCCTCGAACCCCGGCAGCTTCGCCGCCATGGCCAAGGTGCCCGTCGCGACCGCGGCGTCCGGGAACCCGGCGCTGTCCACGCTGGTCACGGCGGTGCGGAAGGCCAACCTGGTCGACTCGCTCAACAGCGCGAAGGGCATCACCGTCTTCGCCCCGGCCAACACCGCGTTCGAGAAGATCCCGAGTGCCACCCTCAGCGGGGTCCTCACCGACAACGACCAGCTGACCAAGGTCCTCACGTACCACGTGGTGGCCGGGCGGCTGTCGCCCGACCAGCTCGCCGGCACGCACAAGACGCTCGAGGGCCAGGACCTGACGGTCGCGGGCAGCGGCACCGCCTTCACCGTCAACGGCAGCTCGTCGGTGGTGTGCGGCAACGTGCAGACCGAGAACGCGACCGTGTACATCGTCGACACCGTGCTGATGCCGAACGGCTGACCGGGCTCGCGCCTCGGGGCCCGCTGCGCGCTGCGCCGGGTCCCGAGGTGTATCCAGGGAGAGGGGATGTCATGAACCGATCCGGGTTACCCGCCCTGGCGGGGCTGCTCGCGGTGGTGTCGGGCGCGGCCGTGGCCGAGCTGGTGGCGGCGCTGCTCGGCCGCCCGCAGGCCGGCACGGTGGTCGCCGTCGGGGCCGTGCTGGTCGACGCCGCACCGACGCCGGTCAAGGAGCTCGCGGTCGCGACGCTGGGCACCGCGGACAAGCCCGTGCTGCTCGGCGGGATCGCCGTCGTGCTGGCGGTGCTGGCCGCGGGGCTGGGGGTCGTCGCCTTCCGCGACCGGGTCGCCGGCCTGGCGGGGGTGGCCGTGCTGGGGTTGGTGGGGGTGGCCGCGGCGGTGACCCGCCCGGCGGCGGAGCTCGTCGACGCGCTGCCGTCGCTGGTCGGGGCGCTGGCGATCGCCGGCGCGCTGCTCGTGTTGCTGCGCCGGCTGCCGGCCGCTGCCATCGAGCGAAAGCGGCTTTGGGTGCACTCAACGCACCGAAAGCCGCTTTCGGTACATGTGGATCGGGCCTCGGCGGCCGCTGCCGAGGGGTCGGGCGACCGGCGCACCGGTCACCCGGGTCCCGACGACCTGGCCGCTCCTCCGGACGAGGCTGCGGGCGGTGCCGTGGACCGGCGGGCGTTCCTCGGCGCCGCCGCCCTCGTCGCCGCCGGCGCCGCGGCCACCGGCGGTGTCGCCGCCCTGCTCGGCCGGTCCGCCACCAGCACGCGCGTACGCGAGTCGGTACGACTCCCCGCGCCCACCGAGCCCGCCCCGCCGCTCCCGGCCGGCGTCGAGCCCGGGTTCGTGACCGCCAATCCCGACTTCTACCGCGTCGACACCGCTCTGATCGTGCCGCGCGTCGATCTCGACTCCTGGCGGCTCACGATCGACGGGATGGTCGGCTCGCCCGCCGAGCTGTCGTTCGCCGAGCTGCTCGACCGCCCGCTCGTCGAGCGCGTCGTCACCCTCAACTGCGTGTCCAACGAGGTCGGCGGCCCCTACATCGGCACCGCCCGCTGGCTCGGGGTTCCGCTGGCTCCGCTGCTGCGGGAGGCCGGTGTGCGGCCCGGTGCGGACCAGCTGCTCGCCCGCTCCGTCGACGGCATGACGATCGGCACCCCGATGGCCGCCGTGTTCGACGGGCGTGAGCCGCTCCTCTGCGTGGGGATGAACGGCGAGCCGCTGCCGCCGGAGCACGGCTTCCCCGTACGCATGCTCACACCCGGGCTCTACGGCTACGTCGGCGCCTGCAAGTGGCTCGGCGAGCTGAAGGCCACCACGTTCGCCGACGTCGACGCGTACTGGGTCGAGCGCGGTTGGGCGCCGCAGGGGACGGTGAAGACCGCGTCACGGATCGACACCCCCGCGCCGTTCGCCTCGCTCACGCCCGGCCCCGTGCCGATCGCGGGCGTGGCGTGGGCCCAGGGGCGCGGGATCCGGGCCGTCGAGCTGCGGGTCGACGACGGCGCGTGGCAGCAGGCGACCCTGCTGCCCGTGCCGTCGGTCGACACCTGGGTGCAGTGGCGCTACCCGTGGCCGGCCACCCCCGGCTCGCACACGCTGTCCGTGCGGGCGACGGACGGCACCGGCGCGGTCCAGCCCGAGCAGCGGGTCGACCCGTTCCCGGACGGTGCCACCGGCTGGCACACGATCACGGTGTCGGTCGGCTAAGCCGCTGACCACCACCCTCGACCGGGTTGGCGATCCCGCATCCCGCAGCGAACGCCCACACCGCCGGGTCCGACGACGCGCGACGAGACCCGGCGAACCTCTGTGGTCATCGCACTGTCAGCTCGCCGCGATCACTCCCAGCTCGCGGCGCGCGCCGCGCTCGACCAGCGCGCCGAACACCAGCCCGAGCACGGACCACAGCACGACGTGCACGCCCAGCGCGGCGACCCGGAAGTCGTAGAGCACCGTCGCCGGGAAGCCGTCCGGCGTCTCGTTCACGGCCGGCAGCAGCGCCCCCCCGATGGTGACCACCACGAGGTAGGCGACGACGGCCACGATCGTGGCGTTCCACGTCCCGAGCCGGCCCGCGAGGTTGCTGCCCAGCGCGGTGGCGAGCGTCGCGACGAGCACGGAGAACAGCAGCATCACCAGGTACAGCCCGGTGCGCTGGCCGATCGATCCGTCGTCCGACGACCCCGGCGGGTTGCCCGGGTACTTGAGGAACGGCACCAGGACGACGACCGTGAATCCGACCGCGGCCAGGACGAGCGCCGCGGGGCGCGGCCCGGTGGGACCGACGCGCCCCCGCGTGGCCGCGTACACGAGGGCGAGGATCCCGCCGATCGCCACCGCGTAGACCAGCACGCCGACGAGCAGCCCGACGGTGCTCTGGACGCCGCGGCTCACCAGCTCCTCGCCGCCGTGGCCCGGCATGCCCCGCTCCTCGAACGCGATGCCGCCGTTCACACCGGGCTCACCGAACAGGTAGGCGAACACGAACGCCGCGACTCCGGCGGCGAGGCCCGCCAGCATCCCGCGGACGAGCAGTGATCGGACCACCACCGCGCCGGTCAGTGGCACGGGAACGCCAGGAGGTGGCGCCCGTCGTGGACGAACTCGTGGATCAGGGAGCCGGGTACGAGCGATGTCGCGCCCTGATCCAGGCCCACCAGGTAGAGCAGCCCCAGCAGGACCACTCCCGCGAACAGCGCCCAGGGCAGCAGCTCCCGCAGCGGCAGCGGGGCGGGGGCCACCCGCGCGGTGGGAACGGCGGCGTTCTGCGACATGGCGGCCTCTCGGTCTGCTGGCACGGAGCGCCTGCGAGCATCGTTCGGCGCGCAGGGCCCTGTCAACGGCCGCGGGTGTGAGCAGGGTCCGCCCGTCCCGCCGTGCAGACGGCGCCGGGTCGTGCACAACGGGCGCCTGTCGTGCACATCGTGCGGCCTGTGCACGAGGCGGCCGGGGTGTGCACGAGCGCGTGGATCAGGTGGCGGGCGGGGCGGTCGTACCCCGGACCACGCCGCGACGGTTCCGGTCGGCGTTCACGGTCCCGGGTAGAAGTACGCCTCCGGCGGCAGGTCGAGCGAGGTCGCCAGGTGGGCGAGCAGGATCGTGAGCCCGATCCAGCCCATCGCCAGGCCCACGACGGCGGTGTCGCGGTTGGTCGCGCGGTCCTGGGCGTAGCGGACGAAGCCGACGGTGCCCAGCACCACCGCCGCGAGGACGAGAAACCAGGCGACGGCGTGCCCGAACGGCGCCAGGGTGAGCAGCAGCCCGCTCAGCCCGGCCCCGAAGCCGTACGAGCCGAACCGGTTGCCGGCCACGAGGTAGGGCGGCAGCTCGCGCAGCCCGGGGACCCCGGGTTCGGCGGGGGAGCGGATGTCGATGGGGTCGTCCACGGGTCACCTCTCGATCGGTCTTCACCCATGGTGTCGGGGGGACGGGGGCCCCGTTGCAGTGTCGTGATGTGACTCCTGTCGGCCGCGCGGCCGCGGCGACGACCGGTCGAGGTGCGTCCGACGGCGTCCGGGCCCGCACCCAGCGGCCGCTCGTCGTGGGCGACGGCCACTCGGCCGAGGTCCGGTGGACACGGCCTCGGGCCGGTAACGATCAGGCGGTCGGCCGATCCGGGTCGATACGGTGCCCCACGATGGCAACCGCGACCGAGGTCCTGGACCCGCCCGTCCGCCCGTCCGGTCGCGTCGGGACCTGGCTGCCGCCGCTCCTGCTCGTGGTGGCGTCGGTCCTCGCCCGCGTGCCCGCGCTCGTCAACGCCCGCGGGGTGAACTCCGACGCCGCCGTCGTCGGGTTGCAGGCGATCCACGTCCTGCACGGCGAGTGGTCGTGGTTCCTGTGGGGTGCGGGCTACCAGGCGTCGCTCGACGCGGCGCTGGTCGCCGCGGCGTTCTCGGTCACCGGGCCGTCGGCGCTGACGCTCATGGTCGTGCCGCTGATCGGGTACCTCGTCGCCGTCGTCCTGACCTACGACGTGCTCCGCCGCGCCGTCGGGCGGGGCGGCGCCGCCGTCGCGTGCCTGCCGCTGGTGTTCGCGCCACAGTCGATCAACGGTGTCGCGCTCTACGCCCCGCGGCAGTGGGCCATCACCACCACCGTGCTCGCCGTGTGGCTCGCGTCGCGTGCACGCGGTCGCCGGGCGCCGCTGTGGCTGGCGGGAAGCGGGTTCGCGGCCGGGTTCGCGGTCTACCTCGACCTGTTCACGCTGCAGATGATGCCTGCCGTCGGCGGGTTCGCGCTGTGGTGCGCAGTCACCGCGACACGGAGCGGGCCGGGCGTTCCGCGGCAGCGTGCGCGCGGCGTCGGCGCCCTCCTGCTCGGGCTCGTCGCGGGTGTCGCCGTGATCGCCTGGTCGCGGGCGCAGCCGGTGGCCGACGGGGCCAAGGCCGGCCTGACCCTCGACAAGATCGGCACCAACTGGTCGCTGATGGTCGACCAGTGCCTGCCCTACCTGCTGGGCCTGAGGGTGTTCGTGCAGGACCCGGCGACGTTGGAGCATCACCTGTGGCCTGCGCCGTGGCCGCTGCAGGTGATCCAGGCAGCGGCGGCGTGCACGTTCGCGGTGGCCGTCTGCTGGGCGGCCGTCGCGGTCGTCGGGCGGATCGGGCCCGTCGCCGTCCGCGGGCTCGGAGCGCTCGGCCTGATCGGCACCGCGGCGTCGGTCGGGGGGTTCCTCGTCTCGACGATGCCTGCGGACCTGCTGTCGGCCCGGTACCTGGCCCCGATCGTCTGGCTCGCGCCGTTCACGCTGGCGCCCGCGGCCCATGCGCTCGGCGCGCGGTGGTTCGCCGTCGGGATCGCGCCGCTCGTCGTCGCCATCGGGGTCGGCGGCTGGTATGCCTACGCGCCGTACGTGCACGACGGGATCCCGGTGCGCGACCCACGCGGCGTCGCGCAGGACGAGGTCGTGCTGGCCGACGCGCTCCGGGCGCAGGGGATCCACCACGCGGCGGCCCAGTACTGGCTGGCCTACCGGCTCACGTTCCTGTTCGACGAAGACCCGGTGGTCGTGCCCCTCGCCGTCGCCGACGACCGGTACCGGCCCTACCGCGACGGGTTCGATGCCGCACCCGTCGTCGCCTACGTGTTCCACCCCTCGGAGCCCCGGGCGACGCCGGAGGCCGTCGAGACCCAGCTCGCCGCGGAGGGCGCGACCTACCGGCGCGAGGAGATCGCCGGCTTCACGGTGCTGGTGGTGCGGCGCTGACGCGCGCCGCCCGCCGGCCCGTCCGCCATGCCCGCTCGGCCGGCTCCGCCGCCGCGACCGCCACGCACAGCGCGCCGATGACGAAGAAGTAGTAGTTCGCGAACGCCTGCTTGTTCAGCACGAAGAACGCCAGGAACAGCGCGGACACGCCCAGCGCGAACCCAGCTGGCGTCCGGGCCGCCCGCCACAGCGCCAGGACCATCACCACTGCCGCGACCCCGAACGCCACCCCCGTCCCGAACGGCGGCTGCCGGTCCGGACCGGTGAGCAGGCCGAGGTAGCTCAGGGCCTCGGGCCGGAACGGCTGGTAGAACTGCAGTTCGACGACGGCCCGCAGGAACCCGGCCGGTTCCCACAGGGCCAGCGGCAGCGTCACGAGGGCGGCCACGACGACCGCGGGCACCGCCGTCCGGCGGAACCCCGCGAACGTCATCGGGGGCCGCCCGACCAGCAGCGCGAGCGGCAGCGCCAGCACCGCGTACTGCTTGACGGCGAGGAACAGCCCCAGCGCGTACGGGGCGACACGTGGGTGCCGCGCCGCGCACCACACCGTCGCCGCGAGGAAGAGCACGACGAACGGCTCGGTCCAGCTCTGCTCCAGCACGAACAGGTTCCGGGGAGTGAACAGATAGAGCCCGGCCGCGAGCGCGCCGAGCCGGCCCGCCCGCGTGTAGGCCATGAACGCGGCCGCCAGCGTCATCGCGCCGAGCTGGGCGTAGCGGAGGTCCCCGCCGATCCACGTGCCCAGCACCGACAGGAACACGCTGAGCGGCGGGTAGACGAACCCGAAGGTGAGGCGGCCGTCGACGACCATCCCCGGCCCGTAGTAGGCACCGGTCGGGTACGGGTTGGGGAAGGTGATCGTGTAGGGGTCGACCCCGGCGAGCAGGGCGGCGACCGAGTCACGCTGGAACAGGTAGACGTCGATCATCGGCCACGGCTGCGGCAGGATCCGGATCGTCCAGATCCCCAGCGCCAGGTGCGTCCCCAGCAGGACCAGGACGCCGACGTTCCGCACGATCCGGCGCCCCACCAGGATCGCGAGCGCCGCGGCCACGACGACCACCGCGGCGAGCAGGAACGTCGATCGCCACTGCGGCACCAGCAGGAACGGCCTGGCCGGCACCCGCTGCTGCATGGCCCAGAGCTGCCAGGCCAGCGCCACCACCAGCATCGGTGGCAGCGCCCGGGCGAGCGCGGCCTCCACCGTGCGGTGGGTCGGCAGCACGACGGCGAGCAGCACGGCGACGACCGCGACCGTCAGCCAGACGAAGGCGGTGGGAAGGCCGTAGCCGTCGGCGACCTGCACCGCCGCCCCGACTGCGACGGCCCCGAGCGCGGCGAGGAAGGCCGTGAGCCGCGAGTCGGCCCTCACCCGCGCGGGTGCTCGCTGCGCGACCGGGAGTCTTCGAGCACGAACCGGACGTTCGGGGTGCAGTCGGCCACGACGAAGATCTGGTAGGAGAACAGCGTCCGGCTCAGCCGGATGAGCAGCTGGTTCAGGCGCACGGCGGCCCGTCCCGGCGCCCCGTCGCCGAGGACCTTCGGCCACGGAGCCGGGACGCCGCGCACCTCGCGGAGGCGGAAACCCGAGTCGACGAGCAGCCGCTTCAGGCTGCGGAAGGTGAACAGCCTGGTGTGGGTGCGGTCCAGGATCCCCGCGTTGCCGTAGTTGAACTGCCCGAACAGCAACATCAGCCGCTGGGTGGCGAACGCGACGTTCGGGGTGGTCAGCACGAGGGTCCGGGGGCAGTAGTCGAACTGGTCGACGAGCTGGTCCAGGAACTGCTCGGGGTCCTTCAGGTGCTCGATCACGTCCAGCATCAGCAGGTGGTCGTACTTGCGGGCGTCGAAGACCGGTGGGGCGTCGAGGTTCTGCTGGAGGACCTCGACGTCGCCGGGCGCGTCCGGCGCCGGGAACTGGTCGACGACCGTGACCTCGCAGCCCTTGGCCACCAGCTCCTGGGCCATCCGGCCGGGGCCTGCGCCGATGTCGAGCACGCGACTGCCCGGGGGCACGGCGTCGAGCGCGAACTGGTGGCTGCTCGGGTAGCCGAGCTTGACGTCGTAATGGCTGTTCGCGTGGTCGTCCGACACGGGCTCGAAGCGGCGCTGGTTGAACACCCCGAGGCCGTGGGCGACCCGCTGGAGCGTCGTCATCATGACGTCCTTGGCGTACCGGACGCCGTCGACGTAGCAGATCTCGTCGCCGTAGTGCGTGGGGATCGACACCTCGGTGATCTTCTGCTGCGCGTTGAGCAGCTGGATGATGATCTCGGTGTCGAAGTGGAAGTCGTCGGAGTTGAGCGCGAAGCGGATCCGGCGCAGCGCCGGCACCGAATAGGCGCGGTAACCGCTGTGGAACTCGCTGAGCCGGGTCCGCAGCAGCGCGTTCTGCATCGCCGTGAGGAGCCGGTTGCCGACGTACTTGTAGGGGGGCATCCCCCCGCGCAGCGCGCCGAACGGCGTCATCATCCGGCTGCCGAACACGGCGTCCGCGCGGTCGCGCAGCGGGGCGAGCAGCTGCGGCATCTCCTCGGGCGCGTACTGGCCGTCGCCGTGCAGCAGGACGACGATGTCGAACCCGTGCTCGATCGCGAACGTGTAGCCGATCTTCTGGTTGCCGCCGTAACCCTGGTTCAGCTCGTTGCGCAGGACCGTCATCCGGATCTCGGGATGCGCCTGCTGGTACTCGCGGCCGAGCGCGAACGTGCGGTCTTCCGACGCGTCGTCGACGACCAGGATCTCGCAGTCGTAGTCGTCGTGGACCTGGGCCGGGATGCGCTCCAGCACGGACGTCAAGGTCGACTCGGCGTAGTAGGCGACGATGAAGACGAGCAGCCGAGGCCGTAGGTCCGACATGACCCGAGCGTAGCGGGCGGTTCCGGCCGTTCCGGCCGGCGTAACGGACAGGACGGTAACGATCGGGCGGGTCGGCACCCGTCGCGCCGGATCTCCGGCGCGGTGCCCTGGCTGGCGGCAGTAGCGGCGACGGCCGCCGGGTGCATACCGTCTACGCGTGCTGCTCACCGCCGCGGGTTCCGTGCTGCTGCTCGTCGACTTCCAGCAACGGCTGGTGCCCGTGATCCACGACGGCGAGACCGCCGTCGCCCGCGCCGTCCGGCTCGCGGAGGCGGCGCAGCTGCTCGGGGTGCCGGTGTGCGTGACCGAGCAGTACCCGGCCGGGCTCGGCCCGACCGTGACCGAGCTGTCCGGCTACCCGCAGAACGTCGTCGCGAAGACCCGGTTCTCGGGTGCGGCGGACCCGACGCTGCTGCCCCCGGCGGCGCGCGAGGTCGTCGTCGCGGGCGTCGAGGCGCACGTCTGCGTGCTGCAGACGGTGGCGGAGCTGCTGGGGTCCGAGCACCGCGTCGTCGTGGTGGCGGACGCCGTCGGCTCCCGCGACCCGGCGGATCGCGCCGCCGCGCTCGAGCGGATGCGGGGGCACGGGGCAGAGGTCGTGACGTCGGAGATGGTGTTGTTCGAGTGGCTGCGCGACTCGACGCATCCGCGGTTCCGTGAGGTGCAGAAGCTGCTGCGGTGAGAGCTGCGCCGTGCCCGGCGTGGCGTTCGTTACATCCCACGTCAACGTCCATCCGCCTGGTGGCGCGGCGTCGAATGCCTCGGCATGCTGGACCGCATCGGCTTCTCCCCGAGCCGGCCCGTATGCCGTCACGAGGAGAAGACCGCACCGATGCCCCGGAACCTGCGCAGGGACCGCGCCGAGGCCGGCCTCCTCCGCCGCACCGCCGCTTGCCTGCGTGACGACCCGGACGGTGCCCGGAGCGCCGGTCTGACCTGCACCGAAGACGCCCTGGCCCTCGCCGCGTTGCTCGACCTGCTGGCGGTGGAGCTCCCGTACCTCGACGCCGTGCTGCGGCTCATGATCGTCGAGTCGTGCGAGCGCCTGCTGGACCGACCTTCGTGCTAGTAGCGGTGCCGGGCGAGGCGAAGGCCGCCGTGTCGCGTCGTCCCGGACATCGCGGTCAGTGCGGGGACCATCTCGCTGGTCACGACACCGTGTTCGCGCGTGAGGTCGTCGATGATCGAGAAGGATGCCGGGATCCGCTCGGGTGTGTCGACGACGATGGTGAGCACCGGCACCCGGCGGCCGAGCTGGAACAGGCGGTCGCCGTGTGGACGGCGGCTCCCGGCGAAGCCCCAGACGCCGCGCACGGCGGTGGCGCCGCGGGCACCGGACCGGCGGAGCTGCTGCACGATCGCGCGGTGGACGGGCCGGCCGTCGCTGAGGGAGCCCTCCGACGTGTAGATCATCAGTTTCTGCCACATCGCCATGCCGTGGCTATCCGTGGCGGGAAGGGTGTGCGGCGGCGCGACGAGCTGTCCGTCGCGCTTGCACACGCGCACCCGTTCCAACGTGATCAGGGGTCGGTCGAGGAGGGCACCGAGCTCGGGCAGCACCCGTCCGATGCGCTCTCCCGTACCAACAGCGATGATCATGATGGGGACGTCGGCGTTCCCGGCGAAGAACCGCGCGCGCGTGCGCTCGCCGTGCCGGGTGCCGTCGACGCCGAGCAGCGCCGTCGCGCCCGCCACACCGTGCCGGTGCAGCAGGTCGCAGATGGCGACGAAGGTCGGCACCCTGCCGACGCGGTCACGTCGGCCGACGTAGATGGTCAGCTTGGTGGCCTCGTGCAGGTCCTCGGGCAGCGCGACCGGGCCGATCTCGCCGCGGAGCATCCTGGCCCGTTCCAGGGTGATCAGGCCGGTCTGCTGCACGGCGCGCAGCTCGCCGAGTACCGCCTCCACCCGGGGCCGGGTGTCGATGGCCACCGACAGCACCGGCAGGTCTTCCGACAAGCTCAGCAGCCGGTCCGAGCGGAGGTGGTGCTTGAGTCCGAAACCCTCGGCGCCGCGCAGAAGGATGCTGCCGGCGACGCCGTGCCGTCCGAACAGGTCCACCTGGGCGTCGGCGAGATAGTGCCCGTCGATCCGGTGCCGTTCGCCGAAGTAGGTGGTGAGCTTGAGACAGTCCTCGGTCACAGGTGCGCCCCCGCCCACCTGCCGGCCGCGGCGAGGGCGACGCCGGCCAGCAGGCTGACGGCCAGGTTCGCGACCAGATGGCGCACCTGGCGGTCTTCACCGAGACGTTGGGTCTCGAACATCCACGTGGAGAACGTGGTGTACGAGCCGACCGCGGCGGTGCCGGCGAGCAGAGCCTCCTCGGGGGCGAGGGCGAGCCCGGTCAGGAAGCCGAGCACCGCGGCCCCTGAGAGATTGACGATCAGGGTGCCGTAGGGGAACGAGCGGCCGAGCCGTGCGGACACCGCCCCGTCGACCAGGAACCGCAGGACCGCGCCGCAGCCACCGATGACAACGACGCCCACCCACACCGCCGGGTTCACGTGCGCACCCGCACGCGACGCACCATCGACGTGGCGATCTGGATCGCCGCGTAGCCGGCCGCCAGGCTTGCGGCCGTGTATCCGAGCGCCAGGCCGACGTGGCGCCCGTCGAGCATTCTGACGATCTCCACCTGCATCGTGGAGAACGTGGTCAGACCGCCGCACAC
>JAEUJO010000038.1 GCA_016794615.1 Pseudonocardia sp.
CGAGCACGGCCAATCCGTGCAGCGCTGCCCAGAGCACCTCGGTGAGGGTGTCGACGTCGGGCGCGCCGGCGACGGCGGCGACCGCCTCGCGCAGTTCACCGAATGCTTCGGTCAACGGCCTCGGCGTGTCGTCTGCAGCGAAGTGCAGTCGCGTCGGCCTGGTGAACATGGCGTCGTAGATCGCGGGGTTCCTCGCGGCGAAGTCGCTGTAGGCGGCGGCGACCAGGCTGACCTGGTCATCGGGCGTGGCACTGCGGCGACGGGCCGCGCGCAGCGCCTCGGCGAGCTCGTCGAAGCCCTCCAGTGCAACAGCTTCGACGATGTCCTCCATCGATCCGAAATGCTTGTAGAGCACCGGCTGGCTGTACTCGATCTCGGTGGACAGCCTGCGGGTGGTGACCGCATCCCAGCCCTCGCTCTCGGCCACGGCGCGCGCCGTCGCCGTGATGAGCCGACGGCGGGCGACGCGCTCGCGCTGACGGCGGTCCTCGATGGCCATACCCGAATGTAGCATCGCTAGAAGATATAGCAACGCTATTGACGCGAGCGGAAGGCTTGGTTAGCGTAGCTAGCGCTAGCACTGCTAACCCCTCCGAGGAGGCCGACATGGCCACACCGAAACATCATCTGGCCGACAGCTACGTCGAGATGATCAACACCCACGACCCGGACCAGGTGGACCGGTTCGTTGCCGAGGACTACGTCAACCACAACGCCTTCGTCGCCGACGGACGCGAGGCCAACCGCCGGTGGTGGACCGCATTCTTCGCCGGCCTACCCGATGTCGGCGTCACGATGGAGGACTTGGTCGTCTCCGGCGACCGCGTCGTGGGCCGCTTCGTCTACCGCGGCACCCACACCGGGGACTTCGTGGGCATCCCCGCGAGCGGCAAGCTCGTCGAGATGCGCAGCATCGACATCTGGCGCGTCCGGGACGGCATGTTCGTCGAGCACTGGGACGAACTCAACCTCATGCAGGTGTTCCAGCAGCTGGGCGTCCTGCCGCCGCTGAGCGGCCTCGAGGTCGAGGCATGACGCTACTCGCCCACATCAACGCGCTGGTGGCGATCGTGAGCGCCGGGATCGTCCACGGCACGGATGTCCTCTGTGCGCTCGTCGGGTGTCGTGGCGGCCGCCGCGCAGAGGGGTGAGCACCTCGCGGTGGTCGGCGTCGGAAACCTGATCTTCCCGGTCGGGCGGACGCCTGCGCGTGACCGCATCCCGGCCTTCCCGCGATGGCGATGTGTTACTCCGCGTCACCGATCGGTGCGGACGCCGGACGTCCGCACCGACACGGCTCGGTACCGCGGCGGGCCGGGGATCCGGAGCGGGATGTGCGCCGGGCGGTTCACGAACACGGCGTTTCCGCTCGACACGCCGTGTCTACCGCTTGCCGCGTCGATCCGCCCGGCCGTCTCACCCGGTGCAACCAAGGGTTCCCCACGCCGTGCGACCGGTTAACGTATCCCTCGGATCGATCACGGCTCGATCACAGACCGGACACGGACCGCAACCCCCCGATGCGGTCCGGCCCACCCCCGAGGGACGTCCGGCCGGGCCCGTGGATCCGGAAGGAAAGGTAGTGGCACGGCACCGCTCCCCCCAGGGCCGGCGCACACACCTCGGGCTCCCGCTGCCGCCCCTCGCGGCGGCAGCGGGAGCGGGTGGTGGCCGCCTGGCCGCCCCGGCCTCCGCGGGCGTCGTCTCCGCTCCTCGAGTGATCGCGGTCGTCCTCGCAGGCGGTGCGCTCGCCGCAGCGGGCCAGACCGCTCTCACCCACACCCTTCCCGTCGCCGCCGACGGCGCGAACGTGCTCAAGCTCAGCGTGCAGGAACTCGTCGGCACCGCCGCCACGACCACGGCAGCCGACGCCGCCGCAACCGCCCAGGCCGGTGGCGCCGTTCCGCCCGTCGCCCCGCTCGTCACCCTCCCGGCGACGATCGCCCCCACGGCCGAGCCGCCGGTCGCCGGCGTCTCCGAACTGGTCAAGGCGGCGCAGCGGCAGGCCCGGGGGGTCACCGACCCGCCCGCACCGGCCCGGGTGGCCGCTGCGGGCGACGTGCAGATGGTCACGGGGCGGGTCAGTTCCGGGTTCGGCACACGGTGGGGCCACAGCCACAACGGCATCGACATCGCCGCCCCGATCGGCACCCCCATCCGCGCCCCGCTGGCCGGTGAGGTGGTCGCCTCCGGCCCGGCCAGGGGTTTCGGGCTGTGGGTCCGGGTGCGCCACGATGACGGCACCCTCACCACGTACGGGCACGTCAACCGCTCGCTGGTCACGGTGGGCGAGCAGGTGACCGCGGGTGAGGAGATCGCCGAGGTGGGCAACCGCGGCCACTCGACCGGACCGCACCTGCACATGGAGGTACGGACGCCCGCGGGCACCGTCGTGAACCCGCGCCCGTGGCTCGACGGGCACGGGATCGGCTACTAGCCGGTGCCATCGGCTCGTCCGGGACCGGCGACCTCGTGACGACCATGTTCGCCGCGCGGATCTTGTTCGTGGCGTCCAGCGCGGCCACCTTGTACACCTCGGACGGCGTCGGGTAGGCCCGGCCGGACCGAGTTGTCCACAGGCGGGCCCGGTTTCCCGCATCCGGTGCCGCGGATCCGCCGGTTGTCCACAGCCGTCCGGAGCAAGGCTGGTGGCCGGGCCCGCGGCGGCGCAGCCTCGCTGCATGGCAACTTCCGCATCGCCCGCTCCGGCCACTCCGCCCGCCGCCCCTGTCACCCGGCTGCGCAACCCCGGCGAGCTGCTCGCCGCACTGCCCTACCTCATCGGATTCCATCCGCGGGACTCGCTGCTGTTCATCGCGTTCGGCGGCAGTTCCGGGCGGCGGATCGAGCTGACGCAGCGTGTCGACCTGCCCCGGGCGGACGATGCGGCAGCCGTCTGCGGCGCACTCGCGGCGAACACGCTCCGTGCGTCACCCGCCGGGGTCGCGGTGGTCATCGTGGGCGGCGACCGGGCGGTGGCCGGGGGAGTGCTCCTCGGCGGCCCCCCGCCGCTCGCGGATCTGGCGGCCGCCGCGGAGGTGACCTTGACCGCCCGCGGGGTGCCCGTGCAGTCGCGCACCTGGGCGGCGGGAACCGATGCCGGCGCGGCCTGGGCCTGCTACGACGAGTGCGGCTGCCGGGGAGCAGTGCCCGACGAGGGCACCACCCCGTTCGCCGCCACCGCGGTCGCCGCCGGCCTGGTGGCCCGCGCCGACCGCGGGGAGCTGGAGAAGCTCGTTGCGCCGTCGACACCGGCCCGCCTCCGCCGCCGCGCGCGGATGCTCACCCGCGCCCTCGACACCGGGCGCGCCCCGGATGCCCTGTGCGAGGCCCTCGGGACGGCCGGGCCGGACGGTGTGCCTGCCGGTACCGACGGCTCACCGGGGCCTGGCGGCGATGCCGGCGCCGCGCGACCGATCGGCCACGCACTGGTCGAGAACGCGCTTGCGGACGCCGCGGCGGGGCGGCTGCGCCTCGACGATGCGCGGATCGTCGCGCTCGCGCTGGCCTTGTCGGACCTGGAGGTGCGCGACGCGGCGCTGGCTCGTAGCGCGGACGCGGACGGGGCCGAGCACCTGTGGGCCGCCCTCGTCCGCGAGATGCCGGATCCGGAGGCCGCCGAGCCCGCGGCGCTGCTGGCCGCCTGCGCGCTGCTGCGAGGTGACGGGGCGTTGGCCGGGATCGCGCTGGACCGGGCGGAGCAGGCCCGGCCAGGGCACCGGCTCACCGGGCTGCTGCGCGCGGTGTGGGCGGCGGGTATGCCGCCGGAACGTGTCCGCGAGTGCTTCTGCCCGCCGCCGGCCGCAGCCATGCCCGTCCGGCGGGTGGCCGGCCGGAGCAAGCGCCGGTCGCGGCGGTGACAGCGGCGACGCCGGTACGGCGGGTCGACCGGGAAGACCGGCTGGTGGTCGGCCGCCCCCGGCCTGCGGTCAGAGCGGCAGGCGCTCCTGTGCGAAGCGCCACGCGTCGGCGACGATCGTCAGCAGGTCCGTCTTCTGCGGATGCCAGCCCAGCGCCTCGGTCGCCGCCGCGCTGGACGCCACGAGCACGGCCGGGTCACCCGCGCGCCGCGGGACGACGTCGGCCGGGATGGGGCGCCCGGTCACCGTCCGGCAGGCCTCCACCACCTCGCGGACCGAGAAGCCGGCGCCGCTGCCGAGGTTGTAGATCGCGTGTTCGCCGGGAACCCCGTGGGCCAGGGCGAGCAGGTGCGCGGCCGCAAGGTCGTCGACGTGGATGTAGTCGCGGATGCAGGTGCCGTCGGGGGTGGGCCAGTCGTCGCCGAAGATCTGGGCGCGCTCGCGCTGCCCGGACGCCACCTGGAGCACGAGAGGAATGAGATGGGTCTCCACCGCGTGCCGCTCGCCGAAACGGCCGTGCGCGCCGGCCACGTTGAAGTAGCGCAGGCTCGTCGCGGCGAGTCCGTGTGCCCGCGCGTACGAGCCGATCGCATGGTCGATCGCGAGCTTGCTCGCCCCGTACGGGTTCGTGGGCCGGGCCGGCGCGTCCTCGCGGATCGGCACCTCCTCGGGCTCGCCGTAGGTCGCCGCCGTCGAGGAGAACACCAGCCGCGGCGTGCCGTGGCGGAGCATCGCGTCCAGCAACCGGACGGTCGTGACGACGTTGCCGCGCCAGTACAGCTCGGGCCGCTGCACGCTTTCACCGACCAGCGACTTCGCCGCGAAGTGCAGCACCCCGTCGAAGCCGTCCGCGAGCACCTCGTCCGCGGCCTGCGCGAGGTCGGCCTCGATGAACCGGGCCTCCGTCGGCACCGCGTCGCGGTGGCCCGTCGACAGGTCGTCGAGCACGGCCACCTCGTGACCGGCGTCCACCAGGTGCGCGGCACAGACACTGCCGACGTAGCCGGCGCCACCGGTGACGAGAAGCTTCACGGACATCCTCCTGAGGACGGGTCGACCGGTGCGCGCCGCGCCGTCGAGGGCACGGTGCAGCAGTCCTACCGTCTCACGGGCGCCGGGGGGACCGGACGTGGGGACAGGTGGTCAGCGGGCCCGCACGAGCACCGCGTGCGCGACGTTCGGGGCGACGTTCGCGGACCCGCCGTCCGCGGCGTTCACCGGCACGGCCTCGCCGAACCGGGAGATCGCACCGACCTGCACGTCCTGGCCCGGCATGACCCCTGCACCCTTCAGCTCGATCATCAGCTCGGCGTCCACCTGGACGTGCTCGGCGATCCGCCGTACCTCCACCCGGCCCCCGCCGCGGCGGGCGAGCTCGTCGAGCCGTTGCAGCCCGGCCTCGAACGCGGCAGGCACGGAGATGGCAGCGGCCTCGCCCTCGACGACGTCCGCCCCGTTCGTCGAGCGCTCCAGCTCGGCCAGCCCGGGGATCGGGTTCCCGTACGGCGACACCGTCGGGTTGTCCAGCAGCGCGACCAGCTTGCGCTCGACCGCCTCGCTCATCACGTGCTCCCAGCGGCACGCCTCGGAGTGCACGTACTCCCACTCCAGCCCGATCACGTCGACGAGCAGCCGCTCGGCCAGGCGGTGCTTGCGCATCACCGCCACCGCGCGCCCGCGGCCCGCGGCGGTGAGCTCCAGGTGCCGATCCCCGCCGACCACGACGAGGCCGTCGCGCTCCATGCGTGCCACGGTCTGGCTGACCGTCGGCCCGCTCTGCCCGAGGCGCTCGGCGATGCGTGCCCGCAGCGGGACGACGCCCTCCTCCTCGAGCTCGTAGATCGTTCGGAGGTACATCTCGGTGGTATCGATGAGCTCGTTCACAACCGGCCCCTTCGTTTCCCCCATGGTATCGGGAGGATCCGGTCGGTGCCGTCGTGTCCGGCGTGCAGGATGACCCCGTGACCTCTCCGGCCCCGCAGTTCACCGCCCCGTTGCTGTCGCCCGCCCGCCTCGCCGCCCTGCTCGACGGCCCGGCACCCCGCTCGGCCGGGCCGGTGGTCCTCGATGTCCGGTGGCGCCTCGGCGGGCCGCCGGGACGTGCGGACCACGAGGCCGGGCATGTGCCGGGAGCGGTGTTCGTCGACCTCGACACCGAGCTGGCCGCGCCGCCGGGCGAGGGTGGGCGGCACCCGCTGCCCGAGCCCGCTGCGCTGCAGGACGTGCTGCGCCGGGCCGGGGTGTCCCGCGAGTCCCGGGTGGTCGCCTACGACGACGACACCGGCGCGGTCGCGGCACGGGCGTGGTGGCTGCTGCGCTGGGCCGGGCTGCCGGCGGACCGGGTCGCGGTGCTCGACGGCGGGTTCCGGGCGTGGGTCGCGGAGGGCCGGCCGGTCACCGCGGCGTCGACGCGCACGCCACCGGGTGACATCGTCGTGCACCCTGGCGGGATGCCGGTCGTCGACGCCGACGGCGCCGCGGAGCTGGCGCGCCGCGGCGTGCTGCTCGACGCCCGGGCCGGCGCGCGCTACCGCGGGGAGACCGAGCCGGTCGACGCGCGGGCCGGGCATGTTCCGGGGGCCCGCAACGCCCCGGCGACCGAGCACCTCGCCGCGGACGGCCGCTGGCCGTCGCCGGACGCGGTGGCGCAGCGCTACGCCGCGCTGGGCGTCGGCGGCCCCGGCGGCGGGGCCGCCGGACCGGCGGAACCGGGCGCGGAACCCCGGCCGGAACCCACCGACCCGGGCGGCGGCGTCGGCGCGTACTGCGGATCCGGGGTCACCGCCACCGCCGTCGTCCTCGCCCTGGAGTACGCGGGGCTCCGTCCCTCCACGTGCCCTGCCGCGCTGTACGCGGGATCGTGGTCGCAGTGGTCGGCCGACCCGCACCGCCCCGTCGCGACCGGCAGCGCGCCGTGACGGCCCGGTCGGCCGGCGGGCGTCGGGACCTTCGACGGGTCCCGACGGGGTGTGTCGTCGCCTAGGTTCCTGACCATGAGCCCGCGAGTCGCGGTGGTGTGGACGCCGGAGTTCCTCACCTACCGTCTCAGCCCCGACCACCCCCTCAATCCCATCCGGCTGGACCTGACGATCCGGCTGGCCGGCGAGCTCGGGGTGCTGGACGGGGTGGACCTCCTCGGGCCGGAGCCCGCCCCGGACACCGAGCTGTACCGGGCCCACGTCCCGTCGTACCTGCAGGCGGTTCGCCTGGCGCCGGTGGAGGGCGACGACCCGGCGCACGGGCTCGGCACGGACGACAACCCGATCTTCGAGGGGATGCACGAGGCGAGCCGTCTGGTCTGCGGTGGCTCCCTCCTGGCGGCCCGCGAGATCGCGGAGGGCCGGGCGGACCGGGCGGTGAACATCGCAGGCGGGCTGCACCACGCCATGCGCGACCACGCCGCGGGCTTCTGCGTGTACAACGACTGCGCCGTGGCCATCTCCTGGCTGCTCGACCACGGCTTCGAGCGCATCGCCTACCTCGACGTGGACGTCCACCACGGCGACGGCGTGCAGGCCGCGTTCTACCGCGACCCCCGGGTGCTGACGATCTCCCTGCACCAGCACCCGCTCACGCTGTGGCCCGGTACCGGGTGGCCGGTCGAGTACGGCGAGGGCGCGGCCGTGGGGTCCGCGGTGAACGTGGCGCTCCCGCCCGGCACCTCGGACGCGGGCTGGTTGCGCGCCTTCCACGCGGTGGTGCCCTCCCTGCTCACGGCGTTCCGCCCGCAGGTGCTGGTCACCCAGTGCGGTGCCGACACCCACGCGGAGGACCCGCTGGCGCACCTGCGGCTGTCCGTCGACGGCCACCGGGCCATCTACCGGGAGCTGCGCGGGCTCGCCGAGCGCACGGCGGGCGGCAAGTGGCTCGTTCTGGGCGGGGGCGGCTACGGCCTGTTCCGGGTGGTCCCGCGCTCGTGGACGCACCTGCTCGCGACGGTGCTCGACCGTGACGTCGACGCGCGGACGCAGGTGCCGGACGGGTGGGTCGGCTACACCTCCCGGCTCACCGGGCGACCGCTGCCGACGGAGATGTCGGACGGTGTCGAGGTGGCCCACGAGCCGTGGGGCGAGGGCACGGACCGGGTCGACGCCTCGGTGATCGATACGCGGCGGGCGGTGTTCCCGTTGCACGGTCTCGACCCGGACGATCCGCGCGACTAGCACGTACTGACCGACGGTCCTGACGACCGGACGCGAGCGGGAGGAGCACGACGATGGACGAGGCGCTCGCGGTGGACGCGGCCGCCCCGCCGGAGCCGGACTACCCGCGGCACTGGGAGGCGGACGTCGTCGCGTCCGACGGCGGGGTGGTGCACCTGCGCCCGATCCTGCCGGGCGACGCCGACGCGGTCGTGGCCTTCCACGCCCGCCTCTCCGAGTGGACCCGTTACCTGCGCTACTTCGGCCCGTACCCCTACCTCTCCCCGCGGGACCTGGAGCGGTTCACCGTCGTCGACCACAACGCCCGCGTGGCGCTCGTCGCCCAGCTCGGCGAGGAGATCATCGCGGTCGGTCGCTACGAGGGCACGTACGGCCCGGACGGCACCGAGGTCGTCGGTCCGGCGGAGGTCGCGTTCGTGGTGCAGGACGACCACCAGAGCCGCGGGCTCGGATCGATCCTGCTCGAGCACCTCGCCGCGGCCGGCCGCGAGCGGGGTGTGCGCCGGTTCGAGGCCGAGGTCCTGGCCGAGAACAGCCAGATGGTGCGGGTGTTCCGGGACGCCGGCTACCAGATCAGCCGCAGGTTCGCCGACGGTGTGCTGCATCTCGAGTTCGACATCGACCCCACCGAGCGCTCGATGGAGGTCCGTGACGCCCGCGAGCAGCGCGCCGAGGCCCGCAGCGTGCACAACCTGCTGCACCCGCGCTCGGTCGCCGTCATCGGCGCGTCCACCGATCCCGGCAAGATCGGCCACGCGGTGCTCCTGCACCTCCTGCGCTGCAACTTCGCGGGGCCGGTCTATCCGGTCAACCCGCAGGAGCGGTCGGTGCGCGGGGTGCGCGCCTACCCGGCGGTCACCGACATCCCGGACGAGGTGGACCTCGCCGTGGTCGCGGTGCCTGCGGCCGGTGTGGGCGACGTCATGGGCTCCTGCCTGACCAAGGGGGTCAAGGCGCTCGTCGTGCTCAGCGCCGGGTTCGCCGACGCCGGGCCGGACGGGGTCAGCGCCCAGCGCCGGCTCGCCGACAACGCCCGGGCGCACGGGATGCGGGTGGTCGGGCCGAACGCGCTGGGTGTCGCGAACACCGCCGCGCAGGTCCGGCTGAACGCCACACTCGCCCCGACCCTGCCGGCGGCCGGCCGGGTGGGCTTCTTCAGCCAGTCCGGCGCGCTCGGCATCACGCTGCTGGCCGCCGCCACCGAGCGCGGTCTGGGCCTGTCGACGTTCGTCTCCGCGGGCAACCGCGCGGACGTGTCCGGCAACGACGTCCTGCAGTACTGGCAGACCGACCCGGCCACCGACGTGGTGCTGCTGTACCTGGAGTCCTTCGGCAACCCCCGCAAGTTCGCCCGCCTGGCGCGCCGGCTCGCGCGCACGAAGCCGATCATCGCGGTGAAGAGCGGGCGGTGGACCGACGCCCCGGCGGCCGAGGCGCTCCCGGCCCCGATCGCGCCGGTGGACGAGACGCGGGTGCAGGCGTTGTTCGAGCACTCGGGTGTGATCCGCGTGCAGAACGTCACGCAGATGTTCGACACGGCCCTGCTCCTGGCCACCCAGCCACTGCCGACGGGCGGACGGGTCGCCGTCGTCAGCAACTCCACCGCGCTGAACCTGCTGGTGGTCGACGCCCTGAACGGCGAGGACCTGGTGGTGACGGGCAACCCGGTGGACGCCGGCACGGCGGTCAGCCCGGAGGACCTCGCCGCCGCCGTGGGCGCGGCCGGCCGGGCGGACGACGTCGATGCGCTGGTGGTGGTCTTCGTCCCGCCGCTGGCGATCTCCGGTACCGCGCACGCCGTGGCGCTGCGCCAGGCGGTGTCCGGCCTGGGCAAGCCGGTGGTCACGACGTTCCTGGCCACGCAGGGAATCGTCGGCGAGCCCGCCCTCCGCGGCCCGGACGGCCAACCGGACCACCGCGCGGTGCCGAGCTACCCGACGCCCGAGCGGGCCGTCGCTGCGCTGGGGCGGGCCGTGCGGTACTCGCGCTGGCGCTCCGCCCCACCCGGAGAGATGGTCCGGCCACCCGGTATCGACGTGCAGGGCGCGCGGGCGCTCGTCGATCGGCACGACGGGAAGGTCGAGCACGTCCTCGACGACGACGAGCACGTCGCGCTCCTGCGCTGCTACGGGATCGAGATGCTGCCGTTCCGGCGCGCACACAGCGCCGCGGAGACCGTCGCCGTGGCGACCGAGCTCGGCTTTCCCGTGGCCATCAAGGCGACGGTCCCGCAGTGGCGGCACCGGGTGGACGGCGCGGGCGTCCGGTTGACGGTCACCACCCATCAGGGCGCCCGCCAGGCCTTCGCCGACCTGGCTCGGGTCTCGGGCCACGACGAGGTCTACGTCCAGCGGATGGGGCCGCCCGGCACGTCGTGCGTGTTCGCCCTGCTCGACGATCCGACGTTCGGGTCGCTGCTGTCGTTCGGCCTGTCCGGGATGGCGTCGGACCTGCTCGGCGACCGCGCCTACCGACCGTTGCCGCTGTCGACGGTGGACGCGGCCGAGCTGGTCCGCGAGCCCCGGGCGGCGCCGCTGCTGTCCGGCTACCGCGGGGAGCCGCCGGCCCGGCTGGACGCGCTGGAAGACCTCGCGCTGCGGCTGAACCGGCTGGCCGAGGACCTGCCCGAGGTCCGGTCGCTGGTGCTGGACCCGGTGCTGGCCGGGCCGGACGGCGTCGCCGTGTCCAGCTCCCGGGTGGTGATCGGCCCGCCGCCGACGCGCGAGGACGCGGGGCCGCGTCGGTTGCAGTGACGGGTGGTGAGGACGTGCGCGGACGGGGTACTAGCGCCGGAACGAGACCGGCAGCGTCGGGGCCGAGGTCTCGGCGAAGAAGTCGTTGCCCTTGTCGTCCACCACCACGAACGCGGGGAAGTCCTCGACCTCGATCTTCCAGACCGCCTCCATGCCCAGCTCCGGGTACTCCAGCACGTCCACGGACCGGATGCAGTCCTGGGCGAGCCGCGCCGCGGGACCGCCGATCGACCCGAGGTAGAACCCGCCGTACGTCGCGCACGCCGTGGTGACCTGCGGGCTGCGGTTGCCCTTGGCCAGCATCACCAGCGAGCCGCCCGCCGCCTGGAACTGCTCGACGTAGGAGTCCATCCGCCCGGCGGTCGTCGGACCGAACGAGCCCGAGGCGTAGCCCTCGGGTGTCTTGGCGGGCCCCGCGTAGTAGACGGGGTGGTCACGCAGGTAGGCGGGCATCGGCTCGCCCGCCTCCAGCCGCTCGGCGATCTTCGCGTGCGCGATGTCCCGGGCCACCACCAGCGGCCCGGTCAGCGACACCCGGGTCTTCACCGGCAGCGCCGAGAGCTGGCCGCGGATCTCCGCCATCGGCCGGTTCAGGTCGATCCGCACGACCTCGTCCGCGCCGTCCGGCGAGTCCCGCAGGTGCTCGTGGGTGACGTCGGGCAGGTACCGGGCCGGGTCGCGTTCCAGCTGTTCCAGGAACACGCCGTCCGCCGTGATCTTCGCCTTGGCCTGCCTGTCCGCCGAGCACGACACCGCGACGCCGACCGGCAGCGACGCGCCGTGCCGGGGCAGGCGGATCACCCGGACGTCGTGGCAGAAGTACTTGCCGCCGAACTGCGCACCGATGCCGAACCCGCGGGTCAGCTCCAGCACCTGCTGCTCCAGGTCCCGGTCGCGGAAGGCGTGCCCCGCCTCGGAACCGGACTCCGGCAACGTGTCCAGGTAGCGCGCCGACGCGAGCTTCGCGACCTTGAGGGTGAACTCCGCCGACATCCCGCCGACGACGACCGCCAGGTGGTAGGGCGGGCACGCCGCCGTGCCCAGCGAGCGCAGCTTCTCGTCGAGGAAGGTCGCCAGCCGCTTCGGGTTCAGCAGCGCCTTGGTCTCCTGGTAGAGGAAGGTCTTGTTGGCCGACCCGCCGCCCTTGGTCATCACCAGCAGCTCGTAGCGCGGGGTGGCGCCCGGCACGCTGTACAGCTCGACCTGCGCGGGCAGGTTCGTGCCGGTGTTGCGCTCGTCCCAGAACGACGTCGGCGCCATCTGCGAGTAGCGCAGGTTGAGCGACTCGTAGGCCTCGAACACCCCGCGGGAGATCGCCTCCTCGTCGTTGCCGCCGGTCAGCACGGTCTCGGTGCGCTTGCCGACGACGATCGCCGTGCCGGTGTCCTGGCACATCGGCAGCACGCCGCCTGCCGAGACGCACGCGTTGCGCAGCAGGTCCGTGGCGACGAAGCGGTCGTTCGCCGACGCCTCGGGATCGTCGATGATCGCGCGCAGCTGGGCGAGGTGCGTCGGACGCAGCAGGTGGGAGATGTCGCGGACGGCGGTGCGCACCAGCCCGGTCAGGGTCTCGGGCGGGACCTGGAGGAACCGGCGGCCGAGCGCGGGGACGTCGACCAGGTCGCCCGCCGGGAGGTCGAGACGGCGGTACTCGGTGGCGTCGGGGCCCAGGGGCAGCACGTCGGTGTGGTGGAACTCGGGCACCCCGTGACGATACGGGGCGATACCCGCGGAGCGTGGTGACCCGGGCCACCACGGGCAGGGGACTCCACCTGCAGATCCTCACCGGTGATCTCCGGGTCGGCGTAGCGTCGCCGGCGTGGCGGGATCCATTCTCGGAACGGCGGTCCGGCGGGTCGAGGATCCGGAACTGATCACGGGGCGCGCGACCTACGTCGGCAACCTCGCGCTGCCCGGTGCCCTGCACCTGCACTTCGTGCGGTCGCCGATGGCGCACGCCGAGCTGGCCGGGATCGACACGGCTGCGGCAGCGGCGGCGCCGGGCGTCGTCGCCGTGTTCACCGCCGCGGACCTGCACCTTCCCGCACACCACGGCTTGTTCACCGTGAACCCCCAGGTGCCGCGGCCACCGCTGGCGACCGACCGGGTGCGGTTCGTCGGTGAGGCCGTCGCGGTGGTCGTCGCCGAGAGCGCGGCGGCCGCCGCCGACGCCGCGGACCTCGTCGAGGTCGACTACACGCCGCTGCCCGCCGCCGTCGACGTCGAGGAGGCCGTGGCACCCGGCGCACCGCTGCAGTTCCCCGACCTGGGCTCGAACGTGGCCGCCGGCCTGCGCTCCCCCGACGGGCCCGACCCGCTGGGCGGCGCGGCGGTCGTCGTCCGGGCGCGCCTGGTCAATCAGCGGGTCGCGGTGGTGCCGATGGAGGGCAACGCCATCGCGGTGGCCCCCGAGCCGAGCGGTGACGGCGATCCCGGTGGTCTCACGATCTGGGTCTCCACCCAGATGCCGCACGGCTTCCGCAGCCAGGCCGCGGGGCTGTTCGACCTGCCCGAGGAGCAGGTGCGGGTCATCGCCCCGCACGTCGGCGGCGCGTTCGGCGGCAAGGCCGGTGTCCTCGCCGAGCACACCGTCGCGATCGGGGTCGCCCGCGCTCTGGGCCGTCCGACGCGGTGGGCCGACACCCGCTCGGAGAACCTCGTGTCGATGCCGCACGGGCGCGGCCAGGTGGCCTGGTACGAGCTCGGCCTGCGGCGCGACGGCCGCATCACCGGCCTGCGGGCCCGCGTGCTGGGTGACGCCGGCGCCTACGCCGGTTTCGGCGGTGCCCTGGCCCTGGGCCCCACCTTCATGATGGCGCAGGGCACCTACGACATCCCGGCGGTCGCCTACGACGCGGCAGCGGTCCTGACCAACACCACACCGATGGGTGCCTTCCGCGGCGCCGGACGGCCCGAGGCCGCGGCGCACCTCGAGCGGATGATGGACCTGGCCGCGGCGGAGCTGGGCCTGGACCCGGTCGAGATCCGCCGCCGCAACCTGCTCGCACCGGAACGCTTCCCGTTCCGGACGCTGTCCGGGGTCACCTACGACGTCGGCGACTACGACCGTCCGCTGCGGGGGGCACTGGAGATCGCCGGCTACGACCGGCTGCGCGCGGAGCAGGCCGCGCGGCGGGCAGCGGGCGACCAGGTGCTGCTCGGCATCGGGGTCAGCGTGTACGTCGAGATCACGGCCGGTGGCGGCGGGGAGTTCGGTTCGGTCACCGTGCACGCCGACGGCACCGCGACGGTCGCCGCGGGGACGTCCGGGCACGGCCAGGGCCACCCCACGGCGTTCTCGATGCTCGTCGCCGACCGGCTCGGGATCCCGCTCGAGAAGATCACGTTCGTCCAGTCCGACACCGCCCTCGTGCCGCGCGGCGGGGGCACCGGCGGATCGCGTTCGCTGCAGCTCGGCGGCGGTGCCGTGCACGCGGCGGCCGGGAAGGTGCTCGAGCAGGCCCGCGAGCGGGCGGCGGAGCTGCTGGAGGCGGCCGTCGACGACATCGAGCTCACCGACGCCGGCGAGTTCGGGGTGCGCGGCGTGCCGACGGCGGCCGTGACCTGGGTGCAGGTGGCGGCCGGGGCGGACATCGCCGCGGAGCTCGACTCGGCCCAGGACGGCCCGACCTTCCCGTTCGGCGCGCACGTCGCCGTCGTCGAGGTCGACACCGAGACGGGCCGGGTCACCCCGGTGCGCCACGTCGCCGTCGACGACTGCGGCCGCATCCTGAACCCGCTCCTGGTCACCGGCCAGCAGCACGGCGGCCTGGCGCAGGGCATCGCGCAGGCGCTGTACGAGGAGGTCCGGTTCGACGCCGACGGGCAACCGCTCACCGGCACGCTGGTCGACTACCACCTCCCCAGCGCCGCAGACCTGATCACGTTCGAGACCGCCAACACCGAGACGCCGACGCCGCTCAACGCGCTCGGCGCCAAGGGGATCGGCGAGTCGGCGACGATCGGGTCCACCCCGGCCGTGCAGAACGCGGTGGTCGACGCGCTGGCCCCGCTCGGGGTGCGCCACATCGACCTGCCGTGCACGCCCGAGCGGGTGTGGCGGGCGATCCGCGACGCGCGGGCCGGTCGTGCGGCCGACCCGTGGCGCGAGCCGCCTGCGGTGTTCGCCGGACTGCCCGTCCGCGGCGCCGGCGCCGCGGCCGACGAGGGGACGATCTGAACCTTCCGGCCAGCGGTGCCCGGTGGGCGTCGTGCTGTGCGGCGGAGGCAGACTGCGGGACGTGACCGTGCCACCGCTGCCGACCGTCGCCACCCCCGCCCACGGCGGTGGTGCCCGGTGAGGCTCGCGACGATCCGCACCGCGACCGGCACCCGCGCCGTCCGCGTCGACGAGGCGCAGGCCGTCGAGACCGGCGACGCGGACGTCCGCGCGCTCCTGGAGCGCGCCGACTGGGCAGCGCACGCCGAGGCCGCCGCCGGTCCCGCGCACCCGGTCGACGGGCTGGACTACGCGCCGCTCGTGCCCGCCCCGGAGAAGATCCTCTGCGTCGGGCAGAACTATCGCGACCACATCGCGGAGATGGGCAGCGAGCCGCCGGCCTACCCGACGATCTTCGCCAAGTTCGCCCCGGCGCTCGTGGGCGCCCGCGACGACATCGTGCTGCCGTCGGTGTCGGCCGCCGTCGACTACGAGGCCGAGCTCGCCGTCGTGATCGGCAGGCCGGTCCGGCACGCCGCCCCGGAGCAGGCACTGGCCGCGGTGGCCGGCTACACCGTGCTCAACGACGTGAGCGTGCGCGACTGGCAGTTCCGCACCTCCCAGTTCCTTCAGGGCAAGACGTTCGAGCACACCACCCCGCTCGGGCCGTGCCTGGTCACGCCGGACGAGCTGCCTGCGGGCAGCTGGGAGATCAGCACCGAGATCGACGGGGAGACCAGGCAGCGGTCGGACACGGGCCGGCTCGTGTTCGGCGTCGCCGATCTCGTCGCCTACCTCTCGACGATCCTCACCCTCAACCCGGGCGACGTCATCGCCACCGGGACGCCCGGTGGGGTGGGCCACGCCCGCACGCCCCCGCGCTACCTCACCGACGGCGCGACGATGGTGACCGCGATCGCCGGGATCGGCAGCTGTCGCAACGTGTGCCGGGCGGAGACCGCCGTCCCGGGGAGACGACCGTGACCCCCACGCACGGGCAGGCGCTGCCCTGGGCCGCCGACGGTGCCGCGTACCTGCGGGGGATGCTGACCCGGATGGGTGACGAGGCGTTCGCCAAGCCGTCGTCGCTGCCCAACTGGACCAGGGCGCACGTGCTGACCCACGTCGCCCGGAACGCCGACGCGCTGATCAACCTGCTGACCTGGGCCCGCACCGGTGTCCCGACCCCGCCCTACCGCAGCACCGAGCAGCGCAACGCGGACATCGAGGCCGGTGCCGAGCGCTCGCCCGCGGAGATCCGCGCGGACCTCGTCGCGTCGTCGGACCGGCTCGCCGCGGCCGTCCGGGGGATGCCCGAGGAGGCCTGGTCGGCGCGCGTGGACTTCCGGGGGCACCGGATCCTGGCCTCGGACGTGCTGTGGCTGCGGGCCCGCGAGGTGTGGATCCACGCCATCGACCTCGACGCCGGTGCCTCGTTCGGCGACCTGCCCCGGCCGATGCTGCGCGAGCTCCTCACCGATGCCGCCGCGACGATGGGCGCCCGCCCGGAGTTCCCGCGACTGGTGCTCGCGCCCACCGACGAGCCGCGGACGTGGACGGTGGGGGAGATGCCCGCGGGATCGGACGTGGGGCCGCTCGTGGTTCGGGGGCCTGCCGCGGAGCTCGTGGCGTGGCTGCTCGGCCGGTCGAAGGGGCGCGACCTGCGTACCGCCGAGGGGAAACGGCCCCCGGCACTTCCGTCGTGGCTATGAGCGAGCGGGCGAGCGGGCCCGACTTCGGCGCCTTGCGCGCCGAGTTCGGCCTCCCCGACGGATTCCCGCCCGCCGTGCTCGCCGAGGCGGCCGCCGCAGCCGCGGCGCGCTCCGCCGCGGGGCCGGACCGGGTCGACGCGACGGACGTCGAGCTGGTGACGATCGACCCGCCGGGGTCCAAGGACCTCGACCAGGCCGTCGGCGTCGTCCGGCGCGGCTCCGGGGACGACGCAGGTTTCCGCGTGCACTACGCCATCGCCGATCTCGGTGCCGTCGTGGTGCCGGGTGCGGCGCTGGACACCGAGGTGCGCAGGCGCGGGCAGACGATGTACCTGCCCGACGGCTCGGTGCCGCTGCACCCGCCCGTGCTCTCCGAGGACGCCGCGAGCCTGCTGCCCGACGGCCCGCGTGCGGCTGTGCTGTGGCGGATCGACCTGGACGGCGCGGGCGAGCCGGTGTCGGTCGAGGTGCGCCGGGCGGTGGTCCGGTCGCGGGCCCGCCTCGACTACGCGGGTGTGCAGGCCTCCGTCGACGCGGGGAGGGTCCATCCGGCGATCGCGGCGCTCCCGGAGGTCGGGCCGCTGCGCCGCGCCCTGGCCGTGCGCCGCGGGGCGATCGAGCTGGAGCTGCCCGAGCAGGAGGTCGTGCGCGCGCCCACCACAGGTGCAGTGCCGGGCGACGGATGGACCGTCCGGGTCCGGCAGCGCCCCGCCGTCGAAGACTGGAACGCGGAGATCTCGCTGCTCACCGGCACCACGGCCGCGCGGCTCATGCTCGACGCCGGGATCGGCATCCTGCGCACCCTGCCCGCAGCGGGGCCCGAGGCCGTCACGGCACTGCGGGCGGTGGCCGGCGGGCTCGGGATCGGGTGGCCCGCGGCGCAGACGCCTGCCGAACTGCTGTCCGCGCTGCCGCGCGACACTCCCGCCGCGCTGGCCCTGCGCCGGGCCGCCACGTCGATGCTGCGCGGCGCGGGCTACACCGCGTTCGACACCGCCGCCGGTGCGCCGCCGCCCGCCGACCCCGGCCACGCCGGGATCGGTGCCACGTACGCGCACGTCACGGCGCCGTTGCGGCGGCTCGTCGACCGGTTCGGCACGGAGGTGTGCCTCGCCGTGACGGCCGGTGCGGACGTGCCCGACTGGCTGCGCGCGGCCCTGCCCACCCTGCCCGCGACGATGGCGGCGTCCGACGCCGTCGCCGGTGCGGTGGGCCGGGCCTGCGTGGACCGGACGGAGGCCGCGTTGCTCGTGGACCGGGTCGGCGCGGAGTTCGACGTGGTCGTCCTGCGGGCGTCGACCGACACGGTGCCCGGCGAGGTGTACCTGCACGTCCCGCCCGTGCTGGCGCGGTGCACCGGAGCGCTGCGGCTGGGGGAGACGGC
>JAEUJO010000078.1 GCA_016794615.1 Pseudonocardia sp.
AGCTTGCCGTCGTGCGCACGCAGTTGCCTTCCGGGACCGCGTTCGGCGGATCGCGATCACAGTCCTGCGGGTCCGTCGCGGCGCTCATGTCCTGGTGATTCCGCGGTGCCGGCGCGCCCGGGCCCGGGCCCGTGGTGCACCGGCTCACGTGCGACGCTACGGCGATGACCCGCCATCCCCTGCGGCTCGCGGTGCTCGAGGCCGAGCGGGAACTCGCCGCTGCAGGCGTGCCCAGCCCGCGGGTCGACGCCGAGCTGCTCGCCGCGCACGTCGTCGACGTCCCGCGGGGGCGGTTGGTGATGGTGCCGCTGGTCGACGAGCCCGTGCTGGGGCGCTACCAGGACCTGGTCGCGCGGCGTGCGGCCCGCGAACCGCTGCAGCACATCCTCGGTGCTGCGGTGTTCGGCCCGGTGACCCTGGCTGTCGGTCCGGGGGTGTTCACGCCCCGCCCGGAGACCGAGCTGCTCCTGGACTGGGGCCTGAAGGCGATCGCGGACGTCGCATCGCCGCTGGTCGTGGATCTGTGCACGGGTTCGGGGGCGCTCGCACTCGGGATCGCGGCGGGCCGGCCGGACGCCGTCGTGCACGCCGTCGAGGCGGACGCCACGGCGCTGTCGTGGGCCCGGCGCAACGTCGAGGCGCACGCCGGGGCCGGGGGCGCACCGGTGGTGCTGCACGCCGCGGACGTGCGGCGGCCGGACCTGCTGCCCGAGCTCGAGACCCACGTCGACCTGGTGTTGTGCAACCCGCCGTACGTCCCGGACGGCACGCCGGTGCCGCCGGAGGTGGCCGCCTTCGACCCCCCGGGGGCGGTCTTCGGCGGCCCCGACGGCCTGGAGATCATCCGGGCGGTCGTGACGGCTGCGGCGGCGCTGCTGCGGCACGGTGGTCGGCTGGGGATCGAGCACGACGACACCCACGCCGACGCGGTCCCCGACCTGCTGCGGCGGCGCCGGGTGCTGGCGGACGTCGAGGAGCACCGCGATCTCGCGGGCCGCCCCCGCTTCGCGACCGCCCGGCGCGCCGCTGTCTCCGTGTAGCGAAAGCGGCTTTCAGTGCGTTGAGTGCACCCAAAGCCGCTTTCGCTACACCGGGGCATAGCCTGCCTGACACCGGGGCATAGCCTGCCTGCGTGAGTGTGCCCGGCGTCCCGCCCACCTACGACTGCGCCGATCCCGACGCACGCCTCGCCGGGCTCGCCGCCGCCGCCCGGGCCGTGCGCTCCGGGCAGCTCGTGGTGCTCCCCACCGACACCCTCTACGGCCTGGGTGCTGACGCGTTCACCGGGGCGGCGGTGCGGTCGCTGCTCGCGGCCAAAGGCCGGGGGCCGGACATGCCCGTGCCGGTGCTCGTCGGCTCGTGGAACACCATCGACGGCCTGGTCACCAGCGTCCCTGTCCCGGCGCGCGAGCTGGTGGAGGCGTTCTGGCCGGGCGGGCTCTCGCTGGTGCTGCCGCACGCGTCCTCGCTGACCTGGGACCTCGGCGTCACCCGCGGCACGGTCATGCTGCGGATGCCCCTGCATCCCGTCGCGCTGGAGCTCCTGCGCGAGATCGGGCCGATGGCCGTGTCGAGTGCGAACATCTCCGGCCGCCCGCCGGCCACCTCCGTCGCGGAGGCGACGGAGCAGCTCGGCGGCTCGGTCGCGGTCTACCTCGACGGCGGCCCGTGCCGGACGGGCGTCGCGTCGACGATCGTCGACCTGACCGGCCACGAGCCGCGGGTGCTGCGCGAGGGCGCAGTCCCGGTGGCGGAGATCGCCGAGGTGCTGGGCCGCGAGGTCGCCACCGCCTGACCCGCTGCACCCGCCCGGGCGCCCCGCCGCGCAGGAGACGTTCGGGCCGGCGCCCACAGCGTCGGAGGCCGGCCTGGTCTGGATGCTGTCTCGGAAGGACGCGGTGGGCGCTGTGAGAGACTGACGCGGCGTGCAGGCGAGAAGGAGTACGACGATGCCGACCGACCAGCCCGACCTCATCGTCGAGCGCTACCTCCGCCGCCTCGGCGGTGGCCGCCCCGATCCCGCCGCGCTGACGTTCTACGCGTCGCTGGACCAGATGCGGTCGGTGGACCCGCTGGTCGCGGACCGGGTCGTGGCCGAGCTAGTCGACCAGCGGTCGAACATCAAGCTCATCGCCAGCGAGAACTACGCGTCGCTGGCCGTCCAGCAGGCGATGGGCAACCTGCTCACCGACAAGTACGCCGAGGGCTTCGCGGGGCACCGGTTCTATGCGGGCTGCGACAACGTCGACGCCATCGAGTTGCACGGCGCGGAGCTGGCGAAGGCGCTGTTCGGCGCCGAGCACGCCTACCTGCAGCCGCACTCGGGCATCGACGCGAACCTGGTCGCGTTCATCGCGATCCTCGCCACCCGCGTCGAGGACCGCTTCCTCGAGCGGCTGGAGGTCAAGAACGTCTCGGCGCTCTCGGACGAGCAGTTCGCGGCGCTGCGCACCGAGCTGCACGACCAGCGGCTGCTCGGGATGGACTACTACTCGGGCGGCCACCTCACCCACGGCTACCGGTTCAACATCTCGTCGCGGCTGTTCGACGCCCGCGGCTACACGGTGGACCGGGAGACCGGCCTGCTCGACCTCGACGCCCTGCGCACGCAGCTGCACGAGGTCCGTCCGTTGATCCTGCTGGCCGGCTACAGCGCGTACCCGCGCACGATCGACTTCGCGCGGATGCGTGAGCTCGCGGACGAGGTGGGCGCCACGTTCATGGTCGACATGGCGCACTTCGCCGGGCTGGTCGCCGGCAAGGTGTTCACCGGCGCCTACGACCCCGTGCCGCACGCGCACGTCGTCACCAGCACCACGCACAAGACCCTGCGCGGCCCCCGGGGCGGCATCGTCCTGTCGTCGGCCGCCTACGCCGACGCCGTGGACAAGGGCTGCCCGGCCGTGCTGGGCGGTCCGCTGCCGCACGTGATGGCGTCGAAGGCGGTGGCGCTGAAGGAGGCGTCGCAACCGTCGTTCCAGGAGTACGCGGCCCGGGTCGTGGACAACGCGCGGGCGCTGGCCGACGGCCTGCAGCGCCGCGGCGCGCGGGTGGCGACCGGCGGCACGGACAACCACATCGTGCTGGCGGACGTCTCGGCGTCGTTCGGGCTCACCGGCCGCCAGGCCGAGTCCGCGCTGCGCGCGGTGGGCATGACGCTGAACCGCAACTCGCTGCCGTTCGATGCGAACGGCCCCTGGTACACCAGCGGCCTGCGGCTGGGCACCCCGGCGCTGACCACGCTGGGCATGGGAGTGGACGAGGTCGACGAGATCGCCGCCGTCGCCGTGGACGTCCTGCGGGGCACCACCCCGGTCACCGTCAACGGCAAGCCGGGCAAGGCGAAGTACGAGACGGAGGCCAAGGTCGTGCAGGAGGCCCGCGCGCGGGTCGCGGCGCTGTGCGACAAGTTCCCGGTGTACCCGGAGATCGACCTCTCCCTCGTCGAGGGATAGTGAACCTGGCGCAGCAGGCGCCGGTCATCGGATCGGCGGTCCTGCCGCTGCGCGAGTACCTGCTCACCGGGCTGACCGCGACGGTCGTGACGTTCCTGCTCACCGGGCCCGTACGGGTCCTCGCGGTGCGCCTGGGGGCGGTCGCCTGGCCGCGCGGGCGGGACGTGCACTCCACGCCCACTCCGCGGTGGGGTGGGCTGGCGATGCTCGGCGGCGTCCTGGCCGGGGTGCTGCTGGCCTACCAGCTGCCGGCCCTGCGGCTCGCGTTCGACTACTCGGACGAGGTCGTCGGCGCGCTCGTCGCGGTGGTCGTCCTCGGCCTGGTCGGAGTGCTCGACGACCGCTTCGAGCTCGACGCGATCACCAAGTTGGCCGGCCAGACCACCGCCGCGGGCCTGCTGGTGCTCGCCGGCGTGCAATGGGTCACGTTCTGGATCCCGTGGGGCGGCGGGGGGACCGGGGTCTCGGGCTCGTTCCTGATCCTGGGGGAGACCCAGGGTGTGCTGCTGACCGTGCTGCTGACCGTCGCGCTGATCAACGCGATGAACTTCGTGGACGGGCTGGACGGGCTCGCGGCCGGGATCGGGCTCATCGCCGCGTCCGCCACCGCGCTGTTCGCGATCGGGCTGGTGAAGGCCAACGGCAACGACCCGGGTGCGTACTCGCCCGCGCTGCTCGCGGTGGTGCTGGCGGGCGCGTGCCTGGGGTTCCTGCCGCACAACTTCAACCCCGCCCGGATCTTCATGGGTGACTCCGGGTCGATGCTCATCGGGTTGATGCTCGCCGCGGCGACGACCACCGCGTCGGGTCGCATCGTGCCCGACGCCGGTACCTCCGCGACGGACGTGATCGCGCTGTTCGCGCCGATCCTCGCCGGTGCCGCGGTGGTGTTCGTGCCGCTGCTGGACCTGCTGATGGCCGTCGTCCGCCGCACCCGCAAGGGCATGAGCCCGTTCTCGCCCGACAAGATGCACCTGCACCACCGCCTGCTGGAGATCGGGCACAGCCACCGTCGCGCGGTGCTGCTGATCTACCTGTGGGCCGGGGTACTGGCCTATGGGGCAGTCGCGCTGGCGCTGATCGCGGACCCGTTCATCGTGTTGTGGGCGGTGGGCATCGGGCTCATCGTGGCCGTGCTCGCCTCCGCCGTGCCGAGGCTGCGGGCCCCGCGATGAGGAGGCCCGGGGCGCGGGGAGATCAGCGTCCGCTACAGCTCGTAGAAGCCGATCGTTCTGAACCGGTTTCCCGCAGGTCACGGTGCGACCGGAGACCCGCTCTCCCTGTGGTAGCGTCCCCGTCGCGGGTCGGGGAATCGGCCCGGTTTGTCCCACCCAGGGGACGAGCCCCTTCTGGCGCCGAGGCGAGGAGAAGCTGGTGAGAGCCCACCCCCGGGTCGGACGACATCCGACCCGTCGATGGTGAGCCCCGCGGTGGCTAGCAACGGCCCCCAACTGGGCGACCTGCTCTCCATGGGCATGACGCTCGCGCTCTGCGTCGTTGTCGGCTTCGGTCTCGGCTGGCTCGGTGACCTGGTCACCGGGACCTTTCCTCTCATCGCGATGATCGGGTTGGCGCTGGGCGTCGTCGCCGCCGCGTTCTACGTCGTCAAAATATTCAAGAGGTACTCGTGAACGGCAGGTGCACCCCATGACGAGGAGCGTGCCTACCTATACCCCGCCGGTCACGCTGGCCACCTTCCGCCGCGCCGCGATCATGGCGGGCGCCGTCACCGGCGTCGCCGTCGTGGCGCTGGTGCTCGTCGGCTACCCCCTCTTCGGCCTGTTCCTGGTCGTCGGTGTGGCGTTGGGCGCGCTGAACATGTGGCTGGCGGTCCGCTCGGTCACCCGCTTCGCCACCACGCGTCCGTCCAAGACCCGCTTCTCCGGCTCGGTGCTCGGGCGCCTCGCGGTGATCACCGTGATCGCGGTGGTGCTGGCGTGGCTGGTGCGGCCCGCGGGTATCGCGGTCTTCGGTGGACTTGCGCTGTTCCAGCTGCTCGCGATCGTCAGCTCCATGCTGCCGCTGATCAAGGAGATCCGACAGAAATGACCGATCAGGCATGAGCGCGGTCCTGGCCGCGGAAGAAGGCATCACGCCGGGTGAGCACTGGACCGCAGAGGTCGGCGGGCTCACGTTCAACCTCGACACGATCCTCGGCACGCTGATCGCGGGCATCATCGTGTGCGGCCTGGGCTTCTACATGGCCCGCCGCGCCACGAAGGGCCGTCCGTCCGGGCTGCAGGTGGCGTTCGAGGCTCTGGCCTCGTGGGTGCAGGGCCAGGTGCGGGAGGGGATGGGTGTCCGCACGCCGCGTGGCGTCGTGGGGTTCTGCATCACCGTCTTCGTCTTCATCCTGTGCTGCAACTGGCTCGCCGCGCTGCCGACGGAGCACTGGATCCCGCCGCCCACCGCGGATGTCAACCTGGTCTATCCGCTAGCCCTGCTCGTGATCGTCTGGGTCAACGTGGCGGGCATCCGGGCCAAGGGCGCGAAGGCCTACTTCGGCCACTTCACGCAGCCCTACGCGTTCCTGGCGCCGATCGAGTTCATCACGCAGTACCTGTCGCGGCCCGCGTCACTGGCGCTGCGGCTCTTCGGGAACATCTTCGCGGGCGGGATCATGGTCGCCGTCATCGCGCTGATGCCCGCCTACATCCTGTGGCTGCCCAACGCGGTCTGGAAGCTCTTCGACATGTTCATCGGGGTCATCCAGGCGCTGATCTTCACCCTGCTCACCTTGATCTACTTCAGCGAAGCGGTGGGCAGCGAGGACGACACCGCCCACCACTAGACCCTGCCCCACCGGCCCAACCCGAGAAGCAGTGAGCGCCGCCCCGAGACGGCGCGACAGGAATGAGGAGAGAGATGAGTGCTGTTCTGGCGCAGGCCGCCGAAGGTCTCACCGGTAACGTCACGCTCGGCTTGGCCATGATCGGCGGTGGCCTCGCCCTCGGTGGCGGTGCCATCGGGGCGGCCATCGGCGACGGTCTCGCGGGCTCCGCGGTCATCCAGGGCGTCGCCCGCCAGCCCGAGGCGGCCGGCCGACTCAACACGACGATGTTCCTGATCATCGGTCTGGTGGAGGGCATGTACTTCATCAACCTGGCGTTCATGGCACTGTTCGTGTTCGTCCTGAGCTGAGCGGCCCTTTCATGCAGCAGATCCTGGCCGAGGGGACGACGACCAACTTCCTCGTCCCGAACGCGACGATCTTCGTCGTCTCCCTCATCTTCCTGGTGATCCTGGGCTTCTTCTACCGGTTCATCGTGCCGCCGCTGACCAAGGCGATGGCCGAGCGGGACGAGATGAACCGCAAGCAGGTCGAGGAGCGCGACGCGGCGCAGCGCAAGCTCGCGGAGGCCAAGGAGCGCTACGACTCCGCGCTGGCCGACGCCCGCGCGCAGGCCACGGCGATCAAGGACGAGGCGAGGGCCGACGCGCAGCGCATCCGCGAGGACATGCGCGCCGAGACCGACCGCGAGGTCGCCGAGATCCACCGCCGCGGTGCCGAGGAGCTCGCCGGGCAGCGCACCCGGGCGGGCCAGGAGCTGCGAGGGCAGATCGGCGGCTTGTCCGCCGACCTGGCGGGCCGGATCCTCGGTCGCCCGGTGGACCACGACGACGAGACCGTGCGGCGGTTCCTGGCCGAGCTGGACGAGCGGCAGACCGCAGGAGGGCAGCGCTGATGGAGTTCGTCGCGGAGCTGGTCGGCTTCGTCATCCTCGTGTTCGTGCTGTGGAAGTACGTGCTGCCGCTGATCGGCGCCATGGTCAGGAAGCGGCAGGAGGAGATCCAGATCCAGGTCGACGAGGCCGAGGAGGCCACGCGCAAGCTGGAAGACGCCCGGGGGCGCGTCGACAACGCGGTCCAACGGGCCGAGGCCGAGGGCGCCCGCGTCCGCGACGACGCCCGCGCCGACGCCACCCGCATCCGCGAGGAGCTCAAGGCGCAGGCGGAGGCCGAGGTCGAGCGCATGCTCCAGCGGGGGCGCGAGCAGCTCGTGGCCGACCGGGACCAGGCGGTGCGCACGTTGCGCACCGAGCTGGGCGGCGCGTCGATGGAGCTGGCCGAGCGGGTGATCCGCACCACGCTCGACGACGACCGCGCCCGCGTGGGCACCGTCGAGAGCTTCCTGTCCGAGATCGAGAACCTACCGTCGCCGCGGGGCAGCGTGCGCGCGACGACCGGCGGAGGGGCATAGCCCATGGCGTACGTACTGCAGTCCGCCAGCCGCGACGCGCTCGGGGCGGCCACCATCCGGCTCGACGAGCACATCGACGCCACCGGGGCGGACGGGCTCAAGCGTCTGGCCGACGACCTCTTCTCCGTGGTCGGGCTCCTCGACCGGGAGCACGCGCTGCGCCGCGCCCTGGCCGATCCGGCGACCCCGTCGGGGGCTCGTGGCGGCCTCGCCGACCGCCTCCTCGACGGCAAGATCGGCCGCCCGGCGCTGGACGTCGTGTCGGACGCGGTGAAGTCCCGCTGGTCGCGCGCGAGCGACCTGCTCGACGGCCTCGAGTCGCTCGCGCGCGGCGCGGCGTTCGGGGTGGCCGAGAAGGACGGCTCGCTCGACCGCGTCGAGGACGAACTGTTCCGGTTCGGGCGCATCCTCGACCGCGAGCCGGCGCTGTCGCGGCTGCTGTCGGACACCGCGACTCCCGCCGACAAGCGCGTCGGCCTGCTGCGTGGCGTGCTCGGCACGAAGGTCACCTCGGTCACCGCGACACTGCTCGAACAGGCCGTGCGCAACCCGCGCAGCCGAAACCTCGACGTCGCGGCCGAGGAGCTGTCCGAGCGCGCCGCGGCGCGCCGGGACCGCTACGTCGCGCACGTCCGCACCCCCGTGCGGATGACCGGCGAGCAGGAGCAGCGGCTCACCGACTCCCTGACCCGGCTCTACGGCAGGCCGATCTCCCTGCAGGTGGAGCTCGACCCTGAGCTGTTGGGCGGCCTCGTCGTCCGCGTCGGCGGCGAGCTGATCGACGGCAGCGTCGCGGGCCGCTTGGCCGCTGCCCGCCGCGCGCTCCCCAGCTGACCCCAATGCGAAGGACCTGAAGTGGACATCCAACTGGACGGCCGCCCGCAGGCGGTACCAGCGGCTTGGCTCGGCGGGAGAGACTGAGATGACAGAGCTGACGATCTCCTCGGAGGAGATCCGGAGTGCGATCGCGGGCTACGTCTCCTCCCTGGAGACGGAGACCTCACGGGAAGAGGTCGGCACCGTCATCGACACCGGTGACGGCATCGCCCACGTCGAGGGCCTCGCCTCGGCCATGACGAACGAGCTGCTGGAGTTCGAGGGCGGAATCCTCGGCGTGGCGCTGAACCTCGACCAGCGCGAGATCGGCGCGGTCATCCTCGGCCCGTACGCCGGGATCGAGGAGGGCCAGCAGGTGCGGCGCACCGGCGAGATCCTCTCGGTGCCGGTCGGCGACGCCTTCCTCGGCCGGGTGATCGACCCACTCGGCACTCCGATCGACGGCCTCGGCGAGATCGAGGCCGACGAGCGCCGTGTTCTGGAGGTGCAGGCCGCCTCCGTGATGGAGCGCCAGTCGGTGTCCGAGGCCCTGCAGACCGGTATCAAGGCCATCGACGCCATGACCCCGATCGGCCGCGGCCAGCGGCAGCTGATCATCGGCGACCGCAAGACCGGCAAGACCGCCGTCTGCGTGGACACGATCATCAACCAGAAGAACGCCTGGGCGACCGGCGACCCGAAGAAGCAGGTGCGCTGCATCTACGTCGCGATCGGCCAGAAGGGCTCGACGATCGCCGGTATCCGCGCGGCGCTGGAGGAGGCGGGCGCACTCGAGTACACGACGATCGTCGCCGCCCCCGCCTCGGACCCCGCGGGCTTCAAATGGCTCGCCCCCTACACGGGCTCGGCGATCGGCCAGCACTGGATGTACGCCGGCAACCACGTCCTGATCATTTTCGACGACCTGTCCAAGCAGGCCGAGGCGTACCGGGCGATCTCGCTGCTGCTGCGCCGCCCGCCGGGTCGGGAGGCCTACCCGGGCGACGTCTTCTACCTGCACTCGCGTCTGCTGGAGCGCTGCGCGAAGCTCTCCGACGATCTCGGCGCCGGCTCGATGACCGGCCTGCCGATCATCGAGACGAAGGCCAACGACGTGTCGGCCTACATCCCGACGAACGTCATCTCGATCACCGACGGCCAGGTCTTCCTCGAGTCCGACCTGTTCAACCAGGGTGTGCGGCCGGCCATCAACGTCGGCATCTCGGTGTCGCGCGTCGGTGGCGCCGCGCAGGTGCGTGCCATGCGCACGGTCTCGGGCTCCCTGCGGCTGGACCTGTCGCAGTACCGCGAGCTCGAGGCGTTCGCCGCGTTCGGCTCCGATCTCGACGCCGCGTCGGCGGCCGCGCTGGGCCGCGGCAGCCGCCTGGTCGAGCTGCTCAAGCAGCCGCAGTACTCGCCGTTCCCGGTCGAGGAGCAGGTGATCTCGATCTGGCTCGGCACCAGCGGCAAGCTCGACGATGTGCCGGTGGTCGACATCAGCAGGTTCGAGAGCGACTTCCTGGCTCACGTGCGGCGCAACGAGGACGGCGCGCTGGCGGAGATCCGCGACACCGGCAAGCTCACCGACGAGAACGTCGAGCGGCTGGACCGCGTCGTCAAGGATTTCAAGCACGGTTTCACGACCTCCTCGGGCGAAACGCTGACCGCGGACGAGGAGCCGGTCGACGCGATCGACTCCGAAGCCGTCGACCGGGAGACCGTCAAGGTCCGCAAGAAGGGCTGAGGGCGAGCTCATGGCGGCACAGATTCGGGTCCTGCGACGGCGTATCCGCTCGACGCAGTCCATCAAGAAGATCACCCGTGCCATGGAGCTGATCGCGACCTCGCGGATCGTGAAGGCCAGGGCCCGGGTGCTGGAGTCACGCCCGTACGCCGAGCAGATCACGGCAGTGCTCACCGAGCTCGCCAGCCATTCCGCTCTGGACCACCCGCTGCTGGTGGCGAAGGAGAACCCCCGGCGCGCAGCGGTGCTGGTCGTCACGAGTGACCGCGGCCAGTGCGGCGGCTACAACAACAACGTGCTCAAGGAGGCCGAGGGCCTCTACTCGCTGTTGCGCGAGGAGGGCAAGGAACCGGTCATCTACGTGATCGGGCGCAAGGGCGTGAACTACTACCGGTTCCGCAACCGCGAGGTCAAGATGTCGTGGACCGGCTTCTCGGAGCAGCCCTCGTACCTGGACGCCGCCGAGGCGGGTCGCGTGCTCGTCGAGGCGTTCACGGCCGATGACGACGACGAGAACGGCGTGGACGAGCTGCACCTCGTGTTCACCCAGTTCAAGAACATGGTCACACAGGTTCCCCAGGCGCGACGGATGGCGCCCATGGTCGTCGAGTACGTCGAGGGCGAGCCCTCGGGGGACATCCAACCGCTGTACGAGTTCGAGCCCGACCCGGAGGCGCTGTTCGCCGCGCTGTTGCCCAAGTACGTTGGTGCACGGCTGTTCTCGGCGCTGCTGGAGTCCGCGGCCTCGGAGTCGGCCAACCGCCAGCGTGCGATGAAGGCGGCGACCGATAATGCGAACGAGCTGATCCGTAACCTGACTCTGGAGTCCAACCAGGCCCGTCAGGCCCAGATCACGCAGGAGATCAGTGAGATCGTCGGGGGCGCCGACGCTCTCGTGACCACAGGGAGTGACTGATGACCGCCACTGCTGACCACACCGGGACGGTGACCGGCCGCGTCGTGCGGGTCACCGGTCCTGTCGTGGACGTGGAGTTTCCGCGGGGCCAAGTGCCGGCGCTCTACTCCGCCCTCGAGGTACCCGTCGAGATCGGCGAGGCCAAGCGCACGCTCACGTTGGAGATCGCCCAGCACCTCGGCGACAACCTCGTGCGCACCATTTCCATGCAGCCCACCGACGGCCTGGTGCGCGGCCAGGAGGTCGTCGACCTCGGCCGTCCGATCTCGGTGCCGGTCGGCGACCAGGTCAAGGGCCACGTGTTCAACGCGCTCGGCCGGTGCCTCGACGAGCCGGACCTGAAGATCACGGGCGAGCTGTGGGGCATCCACCGGGAGCCGCCCAGGTTCGACCAGCTCGAGGGCAAGACCGAGATGCTGGAGACCGGCATCAAGGTCATCGACCTGCTCACCCCCTACGTCGTCGGTGGCAAGATCGGCCTGTTCGGTGGCGCGGGCGTGGGCAAGACGGTGCTCATCCAGGAGATGATCACTCGTGTCGCCAAGAACTTCGGTGGCACCTCGGTGTTCGCCGGCGTCGGGGAGCGCACCCGTGAGGGCAACGACCTCATCACGGAGATGACCGAGTCCGGCGTCATCAACGACACCGCGCTGGTGTTCGGGCAGATGGACGAGCCGCCCGGCACCCGTATGCGGGTGGCACTCTCGGCGCTCACGATGGCGGAGTATTTCCGGGACGAGCAGAACCAGGACGTGCTGCTCTTCATCGACAACATCTTCCGGTTCACCCAGGCGGGCTCCGAGGTCTCCACGCTGCTGGGCCGCATGCCCTCCGCGGTGGGTTACCAGCCGACGCTGGCCGACGAGATGGGCGAGCTGCAGGAGCGGATCACGTCGACGCGCGGTCGGTCGATCACGTCGATGCAGGCGATCTACGTGCCCGCGGACGACTACACCGACCCGGCGCCCGCCACCACGTTCGCGCACCTGGACGCCACGACCGAGCTCTCCCGCCCGATCTCGCAGAAGGGCATCTACCCGGCGGTGGACCCGCTCACCTCGACGTCGCGGATCCTGGACCCGCAGTACGTCGGCGAGGACCACTTCCGGGTCGCCAACGAGGTGAAGCGCATCCTGCAGCGCTATTCCGACCTGCAGGACATCATCGCCATCCTCGGTATCGACGAGCTCTCCGAGGAAGACCGCCAGCTGGTCGGGCGGGCGCGCCGCATCGAGCGCTTCCTGTCGCAGAACCTGCTGGTCGCCGAGCAGTTCACCGGCCAGCCGGGCTCCACCGTGCCGCTCAAGGAGACGATCGAGTCGTTCGACAAGATCGCCAAGGGCGAGTTCGACAACGTGCCCGAGCAGGCGTTCTTCCTCTGCGGCGGCCTGGAAGACCTGGAGCGCAACCGGAAGAAGCTCGAGGGCAGCAGCGACAATGGCTGAGATGATCGTGGAGCTCGTCGCCGTCGAGCGACGGCTCTGGTCGGGGAAGGCGAGCTTCGTCTTCGCCCGCACCACCATGGGTGAGATCGGCATCCTGCCGGGGCACGAGCAGCTGCTCGCGCAGCTGGAGGAGGACGGGGTCGTCCGTATCGACGGGGTCGACGGGCCGCCCACCACGCTGGCGGTGCACGGCGGGTTCCTGCACGTCACACCCGAGACGGTCACGATACTGGCCGAGTCGGCCGAGATCAGCGAGGAGATCGACGTCGCCCGGGCGCGCAGGGCGCTGGATCGGGCCGACCATGCCGATCCCGTGGATACTGCGGCCGCGAAGCGGGCCCAAGTGCGCCTGCGAGTCGCCGGCGAGGCCGGGTAGCAGGGCGGCCGGCGGTGGGGGTGGTGGAGCTCGTCGCCGGCATCCTGCTTGGCGTCTGCCTGCTGCTGGCCATCTGCCTGGTCATAAGGCGGGTACAGCTCATCCAGGGCGGCGGTGTGGACGTGAGTCTGCGCCGCCGCCCCGGCGTTGCGGGGGATCCGAAAAGCGGATCGAGCTGGCTCGCAGGCGTCGGCCGCTACCGCGGCGACGACCTGGCCTGGTTCCGGTTCACCAGCCTCTGGCCGGGGCCCACGGTCGTCGTGGACCGCACGGTGCTGGAGATCGTGGACCGCCGCTCCCCGACGGACGACGAGTCCGCCGCGATCCCGACGGCGGGCGTGGTGCTGCGCTGCCGGACGCCCGCGGGCGCCCTGGAGCTGGCGATGTCTCCCGGCGTGCTGACGGGCTTCCTCGCGTGGCTGGAGGCCACCCCGCCCGGCCGCACGGGCTACCGCCAGGCCTCCTGACCCCGCCGTCACCCCGCGAGAGTCCCGGGAGTGTGCCGGCGCGGGTGTCGCGTCACGGCGCGCCCGGGCGCCACAGGACGTCGCCGCCCGGGTTGGCGACCCGGCCCAGGATGAACAGCAGGTCCGAGAGCCGGTTGAGGTAGCGCACCGTCAGCGGGTTCGTGCGGTCGGCGTCGACCTCCAGCAGGGCCCACACCGAGCGCTCGGCGCGGCGCGTGACCGTACGCGCCACGTGCAGGTACGCGGCCCCGGGTGTGCCGCCCGGCAGGATGAACGAGTCGAGCTTCGGCAGGCCCTCGTTGAACGAGTCGCACCAGCCTTCGAGGCGGGTGACGTACGCCTCGGTCACCCGCAGCGGGGGGTACTCGGGCTTCTTCCCACCCACCCGCTCGCCGATCGGGTTGCACAGGTCCGCGCCGACGTCGAACAGGTCGTTCTGCACCTGACGCAGCGGGACGAGCACCTCCTCGTCGAGGTTGCCGACCGTCACCGCCACACCGATCGCCGCGTTGCACTCGTCGGTGTCGGCGTAGGCCGCGAGCCGGACGTCGGTCTTGCGGACGCGCGTGAAGTCGCCGAGCGCGGTGGTGCCGTCGTCGCCGGTCTTGGTGTAGATCTTGGTCAGGTGTACGGCCATGCGCTGACGGTATCCGGCCGGGCCGGCCGCGGAGGCGGACGCTAGCGTCGTCGGCCGTGGTGGAGCATTTCGCGGTACGGGGCGGCGCACGGCTGGTCGGCTCCGTCGACGTGGTGGGCGCGAAGAACAGCGTCCTGAAGCTCATGGCGGCGGCCCTGCTCGCCGAGGGGACGACGACGATCACCAACTGCCCCGAGATCCTCGACGTCCCGCTGATGGCCGATGTCCTGCGCAGCCTCGGCTGCACCGTGGCCGTCGACCACGACGCGGTGACGATCGACGTTCCCGCCGCGCCCGGCGCGCAGGCCGACTACCGATCGGTGTCGAAGCTGCGGGCGTCGGTGTGCGTGCTCGGCCCGCTGGTCGCCCGGTGCCGGCGCGCGGTCGTCCCGTTGCCCGGTGGCGACGCCATCGGCTCCCGGCCGCTGGACATGCACCAGGCCGGTCTGCGCAAGCTCGGCGCGACCACCGAGATCGAGCACGGGTGCGTCGTGGCGGAGGCGGACGACCTGTACGGGGCGCAGATCTGGCTCGACTTCCCGAGCGTCGGGGCCACCGAGAACATCCTCATGGCCGCCGTACTCGCCGACGGCACGACCGTGATCGACAATGCCGCGCGCGAACCCGAGATCGTCGACCTCTGCACGATGCTGCAGCAGATGGGCGCCAAGATCGACGGGGTCGGCAGCTCGACGCTGACGGTGCACGGCGTCAGCAGCCTGGAGCCCACCGCGCACCGGGTGATCGGCGACCGGATCGTGGGCGCGACCTGGGCGTTCGCGGCGGCGATGACGCGCGGGACGGTCACCGTCCGCGGTGTCGACCCGCACCACCTCGACCTCGTGCTCGACAAGCTGCGTACGGCCGGCGCGGCCGTCACCGTCGGGCTGGAGGAGTTCACGGTCGCGATGAACGGGCGGCCGCGCGCCGTCGACTTCGTCACGCTGCCCTACCCGGGTTTCGCGACGGACCTGCAGCCGATGGCGATCGCCCTGGCGGCCGTCGCAGACGGCACCTCGATGATCACCGAGAACGTGTTCGAGGCCCGGTTCCGGTTCGTGGACGAGATGATGCGGCTCGGGGCGGACGCGCGGACCGACGGGCATCACGCGGTCGTACGCGGTGTCGAGTGGCTCTCCAGCGCACCCGTCTGGGCCAGTGACATCCGCGCCGGCGCGGGGCTGGTGCTGGCCGGTCTGTGTGCGGACGGCGAGACGGAGGTGTGGGACGTCACGCACATCGACCGCGGCTACCCGCGCTTCGTCGAGAACCTGCGCGCGCTGGGCGCGGACATCGAGCGGGTGACGGTGGACCCGGCGCGCTGAGCGGGGAGGCCGGTCGGGACTCCTCCGGCTCGGGACTCACCCGGTCGGGCGCGCGGCCTACGGGGTGTGCTGCGTCTTCGGCGCTGCTTCTTCGACGCTGCTTCTTCGACACCGAGTACCACCGCGCGTCGGGAGCCGGCGGCTCACGGGCGTCACTCCAGGGCGCCTCGGCTCAGCACGGTGCGGGCGGTCTTGAGGTCGTCCGGGAACACGAGGATCCGGTAGGTGGGCCCGTCGCGGCTGAGCGTGGCGCGGATGCCCGCCGCGGCGAGCCGGCCCTGCAGCACCTCCGCCGCGAGCGCGCCCGGCACCCGGGAGACCTCCTCCAGCAGTCCGAACGCCGCGGGGTCGTCCGGGTCGCCCAGCCGGGCCGCCGGCACCGTCCGGTCCGTCCCGAACGTCCAGCGCAGCGCGACGACCATCAACCCCATCAGCAGCAGGGCCCCCAGGGTCGCCCAGATCTGGGACGAGGCGTCGGGCACCGGTCCAGTCTCCGCCCGGCTGCGCCATGTCGCCACGCGCACGTGTGACTCACTTCAAAGGACATCCGACTTGTCGCTGCGCGACCGTAGGATCAGCAGGCCCAGCTGGTCCTCGATGCGGAGGTGCCCGGTGCCGTACCCCACCGATCGTGAACGAGACCGCCCCTGGGTCATCCGGACCTACGCCGGCCACTCGTCGGCCGCGAAGTCGAACGAGCTCTACCGCCGCAACCTGGCGAAGGGGCAGACCGGCCTGTCGGTCGCGTTCGACCTCCCGACGCAGACCGGCTACGACCCGGACGACGAGCTCGCCCGTGGCGAGGTCGGCAAGGTCGGCGTGCCGGTGAGCCATCTCGGTGACATGCGCACGCTGTTCGACGGCATCCCGCTCTCCGAGGCCAACACCTCGATGACGATCAACGCACCGGCGATGTGGCTGCTCGCGCTGTACGTCGCCGTCGCCGAGGAGCAGGGCGCGGACCGCGCGCAGCTCGCCGGGACGACGCAGAACGACATCGTCAAGGAGTACCTGTCGCGGGGGACCTACGTGTTCCCGCCCGCGCCCAGCATGCGGCTGATCACCGACATGATCGCCTGGTCCTACACCAACATCCCGAAGTGGAACCCGATCAACATCTGCAGCTACCACCTGCAGGAGGCCGGGGCGACCCCCGCGCAGGAGCTGGCGTACGCGCTGTCGACGGCCATCGCGGTGCTCGACTCGGTGCGGGACTCCGGCCAGGTCCCCGCCGCCGAGTTCGGTCGGGTCGTCGGGCGCATCTCGTTCTTCGTCAACGCCGGGCTCCGGTTCGTCGAGGAGATGTGCAAGATCAGAGCGCTGGCCCGGCTCTGGGACGACATCACCCGAGAGCGCTACGGCGTGACCGACGCGAAGGCCCGGCGCCTGCGCTACGGCGTCCAGGTGAACTCGCTGGGACTCACCGAGGCGCAGCCGGAGAACAACGTCCAGCGCATCGTGCTGGAGATGCTCGCGGTGACGCTCTCCCGCGGCGCCCGCGCCCGCGCCGTGCAGCTGCCTGCCTGGAACGAGGCGCTGGGCCTGCCCCGCCCCTGGGACCAGCAGTGGGCGCTGCGCATGCAGCAGGTGCTCGCCTACGAGACCGACCTGCTGGAGTACGAAGACCTGTTCGACGGCAGCCGGGTCGTCGAGGCCAAGGTCGCCGAGCTGGTCGACGGTGCCCGCGCGGAGATCGACCGCGTCCAGGAGATGGGCGGGGCGGTCGCGGCCGTCGAGACCGGCTACATGAAGGGCGAGCTCGTGCGCTCGCTCGCGGCGCGGCGGCGGCGGATCGAGTCGGGCGACGAGGTGGTCGTCGGGGTGAACCGGTTCGAGACGACCGAGCCCAGCCCCCTGCAGGCGGAGGGGGCCGGCGCGATCGAGGTGGTCGACCCGGCGATGGAGGCGGCCGCCGTCGCCGCGGTCCGGGCGTGGCGGTCCGGACGCGACGCAGCCGCGGTCGACGCGGCGCTGGACAGCCTGCGGGATGCGGCCAAGACCGACACGAACCTCATGGAGGCCTCGATCGCGTGCGCCAAGGCCGGCGTGACGACGGGGGAGTGGACCGGAGCGCTGCGCGAGGTGTTCGGCGAGTTCCGCGCGCCGACGGGGGTCGCCGCAGCGGTCTCCGGCGAGGCCGCGGGTGAGATCGCGACGGTGCGGGCCCGGGTCCGCGCGACCGGCGACGACCTGCACCAGCGGCTGCGCATGCTCGTCGGCAAGCCTGGGCTGGACGGGCACTCCAACGGGGCCGAGCAGGTGGCCGTGCGCGCCCGCGACGTCGGCTTCGAGGTGGTCTACCAGGGCATCCGGCTGACCCCGACGCAGATCGTGGCGGCCGCGGTCCAGGAGGGCGTGCACGTCGTCGGGCTCTCGGTGCTGTCGGGCTCGCACCTGGAGGTCGTCCCCGCGGTGGTCGAGGGCCTGCGAGCGGCGGGTGTGGACGACGTCCCCGTGGTGGTGGGCGGCATCATCCCGCCGGACGACGCCGCGGAGCTGCGCAGGCGAGGGGTCGCCGCGGTGTTCACGCCGAAGGACTACCGGCTGACGGGGATGATGGACGCCATCGTCACGCTGGTCCGGCAGGCCCAGGGGCTTGATCCCTGACGCCCGCCGTCCCCGGAGTGACCCGACGTCGCGCGCCCTGTCGGGTCCGGCGCCGGTTCTGACGCGAGCGCGGCCCCGGGTGCCGCGCGGCGTCGCGGCGTCGCGGCGTCAGGGCGTCAGGCGGCCCGGTCGTGCAGCTGCAGGAGGAGGTAGGCGGCGAGGCTCTGCGAGTCGGTGAGCTCGCCCGCGCGGGCCATGTCCTCGAACTCGGCGGTGGTGAACCACGCCGTGCGCATGTCCTGCTCGGAGTGCTCGCGCTGGGGCGGCCCGGCGGTGAGCTCGGTGGCGAGGAACACGTGTCCGCGCTGGCTCGACATCCCCGGCGCCACCTCGAGGAACCCGATGCGCTCGATGCGGCCGGCCACCAGCCCCGTCTCCTCCCGCAGCTCGCGGACGGCCAGCGTGGCGGGGTCGACGTCGGCCCGCTCGGGGGCGGTGCCTGCCGGGAACTCCCAGCGGCGGCGGCCGACGGGGTAGCGGAACTGCTCGACGAGGTGCAGCCGGTCGCCGTCGCGGGGGATGACCAGCGCGTACGTGGGCTTGTCGACGACCCCGTAGATGCTCTCGGTGCCGTCGGAGAGACGGATGGCGTCCTCGCGCACGGTCATCCAGGAGTTGGCGTAGACCTGGCGGCTGGTGAGCGTCTGCACGTGCACACGGTGCCGGGTCTGGTTCCAGGGGGCGTTGGCGGGGGACGGGACCGGGGACACCGTACGATCGTGCGCCGTGGGTGCCGGGCCCCGGTCCCATCCCCCGGTCTACCGTGACGCGGGTGCGCCTCGTCATCGCCCGCTGCCAGGTCGACTACGTCGGACGCCTCACCGCGCACCTGCCGATGGCCCCCCGCCTCCTGCTGGTCAAGGCGGACGGGTCGGTCTCCGTGCACGCCGACGACCGCGCCTACAAGCCCCTGAACTGGATGAGCCCGCCCTGCTGGCTGGAGGAGCAGCCGGGGGTGTGGACGGTGCGCAACAAGGCGGCCGAGTCGCTGGTGATCACTATCGACGAGGTGCTGCACGACACGAGGCACGAGCTCGGCGTCGATCCCGGGCTGGTGAAGGACGGGGTGGAGGCGCACCTGCAGGAGCTGCTGGCTGCGCACCCCACCACCCTGGGGGACGGCTTCACGCTGGTGCGCCGCGAGTACATGACGGCGATCGGGCCCGTGGACCTGCTGTGCCGGGACGCGACAGGGGCGACCGTGGCCGTCGAGGTGAAGCGGCGCGGGGAGATCGACGGGGTCGAGCAGCTGACCCGGTACCTGGAGCTGCTCGACCGCGACCCGCTGCTGGCGCCGGTCACCGGCGTGTTCGCCGCGCAGCAGATCAAGCCGCAGGCCCGGACGTTGGCGGTGGACCGGGGGATCCGCTGCGTGGTGGTCGACTACGACGCGCTGCGCGGCCGGGAAACCGACGACCTGCGGCTGTTCTAGGGTACCTCGCGCGGTGCCCGGGGCCGCGCGGCGTCTGGACCCTGTGCAGTGCCCGGGACGGCGCGCGGGGTCGGAAGGAATGGGGACATGTCCCGCTCGAACCGACACCGCCGGCCGGACCACGTGCCACTGCGTTCGGCCGCCACCACGCGCTCCGAGGCCGGGCCGGACGGGGACTGGGTGGTGCGCTCCGTGCCGGGGGCGTCGTCGACGAAGGACTACCGGTGCCCGGGCTGCGACCAGCTCATCCCGGCGGGCACGGGGCACCTGGTGACGTGGCCGGCAGGCGAGCACGGCACCGTGGCGGACCGGCGGCACTGGCACGGCGGGTGCTGGGCGCACCGGTTGCACCGCCGGCCGGGTGGTCGGCGACGCTTCTGAG
>JAEUJO010000117.1 GCA_016794615.1 Pseudonocardia sp.
CTCAGAGCGGCTTGGTCTCCACCCGCGGGTAGTCCGGGCGCCACATGGCCTGGTGGATCTGCCCGATCGGGTTGTCGAGCGGGAGCTGGGCGAGGCCCTCGGCCACGGCCGCCTCGGCGACGGCGATGGCGACGGCCGCCGACACCGGCCGCAGCTCGGACATGGCCGGGAGCAGCGGCGCGCCCGGACGCGTTGCGTCGGACAGGCCGGCGACGGCGTCGGCGGCCGCGGCGATCATGCGGTCGGTGATCCGGGACGCCCGCGCCACGGTCACCCCCAGCCCCAGGCCGGGGAAGACCAGCGCATTGTTGGCCTGGGCGACGCGATAGGTGATGCCGTCGAGCACGACCGGGGAGAACGGGCTGCCGGTGGCGACCAGGGCCTGGCCGTCGGTCCAGGCGAGGAGGTCGGCGGGCAGCGCCTCGGCCTTCGAGGTCGGGTTGGACAGCGGCATGATGATCGGCCGCACGGTGTGGGCGGCCATGTCGCGCACGACCTGCTCGGTGAACGCCCCCGCCTGCGTCGAGGTGCCGATCAGCATCGTCGGGTGGACCTGGGCGACGACCTCGGCGAGGCCGACCGTGCGGCCGTCGGCCGACCAGCCGGTCACCTCCGCCGCGGAGCGGGCGTAGGGCACCTGGAAGTCGCGCAGGCGCGGGTTGTCGTCGACGAGCAGGCCCCTGCTGCCGAGCGCCCAGAACCGTCGCGTCGCCTCCTCGCGGGAGAGGCCCTCGCGGATCATGACGTCGCGCATCATGTCCGCGATCCCCAACCCCGCGGTCCCGGCCCCGTGGATCACCACCCGCTGGTCGCGCATCCGCCCGCCCGCCGCACGGACACCGGCGAACGCGGCGGCCAGCACGACCGCGGCGGTGCCCTGCATGTCGTCGTTGAACGTGCACGCCCGGTCCGCGTAGCGGTCCAGGATCCGGCGCGCGTTGGAGGCGCCGAAGTCCTCCCAGTGCAGCATCGCGTGCGGGAACAGCTTCTTGCACGCGGTGACGTAGGCGTCGATCAGCTCGTCGTAGCGGGCGTCGCGGACCCGGGGGTGCTGCTCGCCCAGGTACATCTCGTCGTTGAGCAATTCCAGGTTGTCCGTGCCGACGTCCAGCACCACCGGCAGCACCCGCGAGGGGTGGATCCCGGCGGCCGCGGTGTAGACCGCGAGCTTGCCGACCGAGATCTCGATGCCGCCCACGCCCTGGTCGCCGATCCCCAGGATGCCCTCGGAGTCCGTGGCCACGAGCAGGTCGACGTCCTGCGCCCCGAGGCCGGTGTTGCGCAGCGCCAGTTCGACGTCCTCGGGGTGGTCGACCGACAGGTACACTCCGCGAGGGCGGCGGAACTCGTTGGAGAACTGCTGGATCGCCAGCCCGACCGTCGGGGTGTAGACGATCGGCAGCATCTCCTCGATGTGCTCGGTCAGCAGCTTGTAGAACAGCACCTCGTTGCGGCTGTGCAGGTTGGTCAGGTACACCCATTTCGCCAGGTCAGTGGCCTGGTGACAGAACTGCGCGTAGGTCCGCCGCAGCTGCCTGTCCAGGGTGCTCACGCCGGACGGCAGGAGCCCGGTGATCCCGAGCTCGTGGCGCTCCGCGAGCGTGAACGCCGTGCCTCGGTTGATCATCGGTGTGCTCAGCACCGCCGACCCTCGCGCCGAGATGCGCGCGGTGTAGGTGCCATCGTCGGACCGGTCCAGCTCGTAGGCTCCCTCGGACACGTCCACGCTCCCTTGCGTCGCGGCGGAACGGCGGCCGCTGCCCACGGCCACCGAGATCCCCACCCAACACCTCGCGTCGCGCGGCGTCACCAGGAAAGGTGACGCCGACGCACCCTGCTCGCCCGGTCGGGAGCGTCCGGGGGCGGGAACGGGTCCCGTACACGGAGCGACGAGACTGCGGTGCGGGCCGGTCGGACCACAGGGGGACCCACGGTGGGCTACGTCGAGCGGAACGCGAGCGGACGGACCGAGCTGCGCGTGCACGGTGTCGCGGGCACGGCACCGGAGTCGGTGCTCCAGCACCCGCACACCGAACAGGTCGCGGGCAACAGGGACGCGGGGTTCTTCCGGCGATGGTGGGAGGCCCGGTCGGTCTCGGCGGACTCCTCGGCCCGCCGCCGGGAGGCCTACTCCTGGGGCGGGCTGACCTCCGGCGACAACCTCCGCGCCCTATGGCTGCTCCTGTTGCCGTTCATGCTGCTCAACGTCGCCTTCTACATGGCGCCGTACCGGCGGCCGCCGGAGCCGGACGAGCCGGCGGGGTGGCGTGGCTGGTGGAGCACCCCGCGACGGGATCGACGGCGCGACCGGTTCAGCGCGTCCGTGCAACGGCTGCTGGCGCTGTCGTTCACCGTCACCTTCACCCTGACCGCGATCACGGTGGCGATGGACCTGGTCGGCTGGAAGTGCGCGGCGCCGTCGACCGGGGACGTCTGCGGGACCTCCTGGCTGGGCTGGCTGGACGCCGCCCGGCTGCGCGACCGGCCCGGGCGCCAGGTGGCCGTGACCGCCCTCGTCCCGCTGGCCGCGGTCGGGCTGCTCTGGTGGCTCGCCGGCGCGACGTGGGACAGGCTGGAGCGGGTCCGGCCCGCGGCATCGGACACCAGCGTCCGCCCCGTCGACGTCGAGACGCCGCTCGAGGACCGGGCGATGTGGAACGGTCGCGGCCCGGTCCGGCGGCTGCGGGCGGTGCACGTGGCCACCGGGCTCGCGCTGCCGGGCGTCTTCGCCCTCGCCCCTCTGCGGGCGGATGTCACCTGGCGGCCGACCGTCCTCCTCGCGATCGTCGCCTTCCTGGCGGCGATGGTGGTCGTCGTCGCGCATCCCGCGGTCGCGCGCCGGGAACGGCCGTCCCGCGACACAGGCAAGGACGACGACGAGCGGCGGAGCCCGTTCCGCTTCCTGCCCTGGTGCGCGCTCGCGCTGACCGTGCTCGGGCTCGCCGTGGCGGCGACGGGCACGGCGGCTCCGGCCGGCCCCGCCGAGGTCCGGAGCACGCTGCCGTGGCTTGCGGGCGCGCTGCAGTGGACGTTCGTCAGCCAGGCGGTGCTGCTCGCGCTGCTCCTCGCCGCCTGCCGGAGCCTGAGGCGGCGGGCCCGGCGGGCGGCGGCCGCCGACCCCGGCGAGAAGCGCCGGGTCGGCCTCCGGCCCGCGTGGCACGGATACGCCATGCCCGCGACCGCGCTGCTCGCCTGGGTGCTCGCGGGCGGGTTCTCGGCGGGTCTCGTCCTGCGCGCGGCGGACATCCTCGGCACGCCCGTCGCCCCCGGATACCGGGGAGACGACGCGTACCCCCTCGTCGTCCCGCTGGCCTACCGGTGGGTGGCCGCCACCGCGTTCGCGCTGGCGGTCACGGCCGTGCTCTCGGCGGTGTTCGTCTGGGTGCGACTGCGCCGGTGGAGGCAGGTGACGACCGATGTCGTGCAGGCCTACGGTGCCGCCGCGACGGGAGCGGACGAGCGGCGCACCGAGGAGATCGCCCGAGCGTGGGCCCGGGCGACGCTCCTGACCGGTGAAGCCCGGCGGGTGCTCGGTTTCCTGCTGACGGTGACCGCCGTCGTCGTGCTGGTGGCCGGAGTCTGCTTCCTGTTCTTCCGGGACGGCTGGGTGATCGACGACCGGCTCGTCACCGCGGGCAACGCGGTGCTCAGCGCGTCCGTCCTCGGGCTCCTGTGGGTGGGCCGCCAGGCCTACCGGGACCCCGCGAAGCGCCGGACGGTCGGTATCGTCTGGGACCTCGGCACGTTCTGGCCGCGGGCGGTGCACCCGCTGGCCCCGCCGTGCTACGCCGAACGTGCGGTCCCGGACCTGATCGGGCGCCTCGAGTACCTCACCGGCACCGGGACCGACGGCGCGGGCACGGACGACGGCACGGTGCTGCTGTCGTGCCACTCCCAGGGCTCGGTGCTGGGCGCGGTGGTCCTGATGCAGGTCGGGACGGCGACGAGTGCGCGGACGGCGTTCCTCACCTACGGGTGTCCGCTGGCCCGGCTCTACGGCCGGTTCTTCCCCGCCTACTTCAGCGGCACGGCACTCGACCGGCTCGGCGGGTTCCTGCGCGACGCCGACGCCGACGCCGACACCGACGCCGACGCCGACGCCGACGCCGACCACCGTCCGGCCGCGGCCGAGCGTGCCACGTGGCGCTGGCGCAACCTCTACCGGCGCAGCGACCCGATCGGCGGCGCGGTGTTCGTCGACCGCCCGCCGGTGTGGTCGTCGGCGCGCGCCGACCCGGACGACGTCGACCGGCCGCTGCTCGACCCGGTGTTCGCCCGCCCCCCGGGTGACCCCTGCTCGCCGCCGATCCGCGGACACTCGAACTACTTCGCCGACCCGGCCTTCGCCTGGACCGCGGACGCCCTGCAGAGCGGCAGGCTGCCCCGCGCCGTCGTGCGCCCGCCGGCCGGCACATCGGAGAGCGCCGAGGCGCGCGGTACGGCGTGACCGGTCACGCCCGCCCGGGCGACGCCGCGTACGCAGTTGTACGTAGACCGCGCCGGCCGTCGTCCGCCTAGCCTGGTCGGGGACGCAGACCGACGACTCCGCCGTTGCGTCACGGACCACCCGCGTCCCGCTCCGCTGGCCCCGCCGGAGGTTTCGCCGTGCCCATGACCGTGATCAAGGGTGAGTACCGGGTGGTCGGCGCCGCGCCCGACGGCGACTCGATCAGGTTCTATCCCGACGCCCCCGACGCGTGGGAGCGGTCCGGCCTGCGGGTCCGGCCCAACGCCGCCGGAGGTGCGCAGTTGCGTCTGGAGGGCATCGACGCCCTGGAGACCCACTACACGCCCACGGTCGGTGACCTGCGGAACCTGCACCAGCCGCACGACCTCGGCCGGGCCGCCGCCGCCGAGCTGCTGTGCCTGCTCGGGTTCGACGACGTCCGGCGCGGTGCGAACGAGATCGTCAGTGCCGCCACGCCGGCGACCCGGCCCGGCCACATCCTCACCCGCTTCGCCGACAAGTACGGGCGGGCCGTCGCGTTCGCCTTCGCGGGCACCACCGACGGCCCGGACGTCGCGCCGGTGTTCGTCGACGCTGTCGCGATCGCGGGAAGCACCAACCACCAGCTGCTGGCCGCCGGCCTGGTGTACCCGACGTACTACAGCAAGCTCTTCGTCGACCTGCGGGCGGCGCTGAACCAGGCGGTCGCCGAGGCGCGCGCCGCCGACCGCGGCGTGTGGCCCGACGACCTGACGACGAAGGGCGTCACCGTCGACGGTCTGGCCGTGCTCACCGACACCGCGGTGCTGCTGCCGAAGCTGTTCCGGCGGCTCGCCGACTACCTGTCGATCAACAGCGGCGGCGTGTCGCTCGCCGGCCTGCCCGCCTACCTCGCCACCCGCGACGACCGCGTGATCGTGGCCTCGACCGGGCAGGTCACCGGCTTCGACAACGTCCTCGAGATCGACGGGCAGACCGTCCGGGCGACCCGGCCGCCGGAGGACCTCGTCTTCATCGAGGGGTGAGGCGCGAGCCGGGCGGCGCTCGACAGGTGTCCGGTGACCGTCGATGATCGGGACCCGACGAAGGGAGGGTCCCCGATGGCCCCGACGCCGCTGGTCATCCCGATCGACGGGCGCACGCCCGAGGTCGACGCGCAGGCCTGGGTCGCCCCGACCGCCGTCCTCGCCGGTGCGGTCACGCTCGGGGCGCAGGTGGGTGTCTGGTACGGCACCGTCGTGCGCGCCGACACCGAGGCGATCACGATCGGGCCGCGGTCGAACCTGCAGGACGGCGTGGTCGTGCACGCCGACCCCGGCTTCCCGGTGACGGTCGGTGCCGGGGTCAGCGTGGGGCACCGGGCGGTGCTGCACGGCTGCACGATCGGCGACGACGTGCTCGTCGGGATGGGCGCCGTGGTCCTCAACGGGGCGCGGGTCGGCGCGGGAACGCTGATCGCCGCCGGCGCGGTGGTCCTGGAGGGCGCCGAGATCCCGCCCGGCTCCCTGGTCGCCGGGCTGCCGGGGAAGGTCCGCCGCGACCTGACCGACGACGAGCGCGCCGCGATCCTGCGCAACGCGCAGACCTACTGCGGGCTGGCCCGGACGCATGCCGCTGCGGCGTAGCGCGTGCGGTGCACCCGAGCGAGGCGGAGGTGGCCGTGGGAGCGCAGCGTCATCCACGGCGCCACAGGCGACGGGCGCGCTCGCACACAGGACGGGCGCCCGCCGCGCGTGTTGCCGCAGGTGCGCCGGCTGCCCGGCCCGTGCACGAGCGGCATCGGGGTGCGCGAGGATGTTCTGGTGACCCATCCGTTCCGTTTCGGGCTCGTCGCCGCCCCACGCGGCACCGGCGAGCAATGGATCGCCACCGCCCGGCGGGCCGCAGGCAACGGCTTCGGCACGCTGCTCGTCCCGGACGGTCTCGCCCTGCACGCGCCGATGCCGGCCCTGGCCGTCGCGGCCACCGCCGTGCCGAGCCTGCGGGTGTGCCCGTTCGTCCTCGCCGCCCCGCTGCGCACCCCGCGGGCGGCCGCCTGGGAGGCGCACAGCATGTCCGCGCTCACCCATGGCCGGTTCGAGCTCGGCATCGGCACCGGCCGCCCGCAGGCCGCCGAGGAGGCCGCGCAGCTGGGGATGCCGTGGGGGAGCGGCGCGCAGCGGCTGGACCGGGTGCGGGAGACGGTGGCCGCGGTCCGGGCGCTCGACCCCGACCGGCGCATCCCGCTGCTGATCGCCGCCGCGGGGCCGAGGGCGCTGGCGCTGGCGGCCGCCGAGGCGGACGTCGTCACCCTCGCCGCGCCGCCGTCGACCCCGCGCCAGCAGGTCGGGGCGATGGCGGACCGGGTGCGGCAGCTGGCGGGCCCGCGGGCGGCGCAGCTGGAACTGTCGATGAACGTCTTCGTGGTCGGCGACGAGGTGCCGCCGTTCATGGCGGGGTTCCTGGGCGACGCGGCTGCGCCGGCCGGCGACACCCTGGCCTTCCTGCGCGGCTCACCCCGGGAGATGGCCGATGAGCTGCGGCGCCGCCGGGACGCGCTCGGCGTGACGTACTTCGCCGTCGGCGAGGTGTTCGCGGACCGGTTCGCACCGGTCGTCGAGCTGCTCGCGGGCCGGGCGGACTGAACCTGGTATGCCTGGGGCGGAGCCGAGCCAGCGGACCGGGTCGCCGCGCGTCTGCTCGAGCGAGGACCACCGGCGATCGTCGGCGACCCGCCGCCAGTGCGCCGCGCGCACCGCGTCGGTGACGGTGACGACGACGGCGAGGACGACCAGCATGAGGAAGGCGGTGAGGGCGGTGGTGAGCATGGCGGTCATGTCCTTCGACGGGGGAGAGGTGGGCACTGCCGACCCTTCCCGCACGGCGCCGGTCGGTCCGTGGAGTGCGGTGGGTGCGGATGCGTAGTTCTGCACAGGGGAGTTCTGCACAGGGGAGTTCTGCACAGGGGAGTTCGGCACAGTCGGGTCCGCACCGGTGGGACGTGGTCGTCGTCGGCGGCGGGCACAACGCGCTCACGGCTGCGGCCTACCTGGCTCGCTCCGGCCGTCGGGTGCTGGTGCTCGAGCGCGCACAGCAGGTCGGCGGTGCGGCCGTGTCGACGGCAGTGGGCGCTGCGGGGGCACCGTTCCCGGGCGTGGCCGCGCGGTTGTCGCGCTACTCCTACCTGGTCAGCCTGCTGCCCCGGCTGATCGTCGACGACCTCGGTCTCGACGTCCGCCTGGCGCGGCGCCGGGTGTCGTCCTACACCCCGGATCCCGGCGACCCGGCTCGCGGGCTGCTCGTCGCCGACGACGCGGACGTGACCCGTCGCTCGTTCGCCCGAGTCGGCGCGGCCGGGGACCACGCGGGCTGGACGGCGCTGTACGCCGGTACGCAACGCCTGGCGGAGGCGGTGTTCCCGACACTCACCGACCCCCTGCCCACCCGCACGGAGCTGAGGGAGCGGGTCGGCGACGACGCCCTGTGGACGGCGCTGGTCGAGCGCCCGCTCGGGGAGCGGATCACGGAGACGCTGCGCAGCGACCTGGTGCGCGGCGTGGTCGCGACCGACGGGCTCATCGGCACGCTCGCCCGCCCCGACGACCCGTCACGGGCCGCGAACCGGTGCTTCCTCTACCACGTGATCGGCAACGGGACCGGCCGCTGGGACGTTCCGGTCGGCGGGATGGGCACGGTGGCCGGGGCGCTGGAGCGGGCGGCGCGGGGCGCGGGCACCCGCATCGTCACCGGTGCCGAGGTGACCGCGATCGACCCCGCCGGCCGGGTCGCGTACGCCCACCTCGGCGAGGAGCACACCGTGCACGGTGACCGGGTACTGGCCGGCGTTGCACCGTGGGTGCTGGAGCGGCTCTGCCCGGGTGCGTGCCCGGGACCGAAACCGGTCGGGGCCCAGGTGAAGGTCAACCTGCTGCTCCGGCGGCTCCCCGCGCTGCACGACCACGTCGTGCCGCCGGTGTCGGGCTTCGGCGGCACCCTGCACGTGAACGAGTCGTACACGCAGCTCGACCAGGCCTACGCCGCGGCCCGGCGCGGCGCGGTGCCCGATCCGCTGCCGTGCGAGGCCTACTGCCACTCGCTGACCGACCCGACGATCTTCTCGCCCGAGCTGGCCGCGTCCGGCGCGCAGACGCTGACCGTCTTCGGTCTGCAGGTCCCGGCGCCGACGGAGAGCGCCGACGCGTGGCGCACCCGCCTCGAGCGAGCCGTCCTCGCCTCGCTGGGGTCGGTGCTCGCGGAGCCCGTCGAGGACCTGCTGGTCACCGATGCGGACGGGCGGCCCTGCATCGAGACCCTCACGACCCTCGACCTGGAGCGCACCCTCGCGCTGCCCGGTGGCCAGATCTTCCACGGCGACCTCGCGTGGCCCTTCCTCGACGACGACGCGCCACGCGACACGCCCGCCCGGCGGTGGGGCGTGGCGACCGGCCACCCCCGCGTCCTGCTGTGCGGCGCCGGTGCCGTGCGCGGCGGCGGGGTCAGCGGCATCGGCGGTCACAACGCCGCGATGGCGGTGCTGGCGGACGGGTGATCAGGACGGCGCGTCCGTCACCCGCGCGTCCGGGCCCGGGAAGTACACCGACTCGTGCCCGTCCTGCCAGCGCACCCGGTAGTGCCTCCGGTCGGCCTGGCCGATCACCTCGACGACCTCGCCGTGCCTGCGGGGTGAGTCCAGGGTGACCGTCTCGATGACGATGTGGTCGCCGACCTCGGCTCGCATGGCTCCTCCGATGCTCGGCCCGCCGTCGCGGGGGGTGCCTGCGCAGGCCCCGGACCGCATGCGGGGGGGACGGCCATGCTCCTCCTGCGCACCCGGCTGCGGTAGGGCTGTTACTCCTGGAGCCCCGCGGGCGATACCCCACATGTCGGATCGATTTCGGGGATCGTGGGTACAGCGGGGCTGTGCACGGCGACAGGAGCGACATGGACGCGATACCGGGCGCGGGGGGTTCCGGCGCACTGTTGGGGGGCCGGTACGAGGTCGGGGCGCTCGTCGGGCTGGGCGGTACCGCGCGGGTGTACCGCGCCCGCGATGGCATCGGCGACACCACCGTCGCCGTGAAGCTCTTCCCGGCCGGGTCGGGGGCCGGGCCGGGCGGTGACGGCAGCCGCGAGCTCGCCGTGTTGAGCGGGATGCAGCATCCCGCGCTGGTCGGGGTGCGCGATTCGGGGGTCGACGACGAGGGGTGCCCGTTCGTCGTCATGGACTTCGTCGAGGGGCAGAGCCTCGCCGCGCGCCTGCGCGACGGGGTGCTGTCCGTTCCGGCCGCGGTCCGGCTGGGTGCGACGCTGGCCGACGCGCTCGCGCACGTCCACGCGCGCGGAATCGTGCACCGCGACGTCAAGCCGGGCAACGTGCTGCTCGACGGCGAGGGCCACCCGCAGCTGACCGACTTCGGCATCGCGCGGCTCGTCGACGCCACGCGCGTGACGGCTACCGGGCTGGTCGTCGGCACCGCGGCCTACATGGCGCCCGAGCAGGTGCGCGGCGAGGTCGTCGGCCCGCCCGCGGACGTCTATGCGCTGGGGTTGCTGCTGCTGGAGGCGGTCACGGGCCGGCGGGAGTTCGAGGGCGGCGCGCTGGAGTCGGCGATCGCCCGGTTGCACCGCGACCCGGCCGTCCCCCCGGAGATCCCCGACCCGCTGGGCTCGACGATCCGGCGGATGACGGTGCCGGATCCGGCGCAGCGCCCGGCGGCGTCGGTTGTCGCGGCCGCCCTGCGGGCCGGTCCGCCCGCGGCCCGCCGGCCGCTGGAGGGCCCGCTGGCCCGGCGGCTGATCTCCGCCGGTGTGTTCACGTCGCTGGCCGCATCGGTGGCGGCGGGAATGGTGCTGTTCACCGCCACCGACAACGCCTCGGGCGGCTCGGCCATGCCGCCGGTGCAGGTCACCGCACCGGTGGCGGAGCCCGTCGGCGCGGCACTGGCCGCCCCGTCGATCCCGTCGGCTCCGGTGGTCGATGCACCGGTCGACGTCGCGCCGACGTCGCAGCAGCGCCGCCCGGTACCGGTCGCACTCGCGAAGCGGGCCCGCCCCACGACCGTGACACGCACCGTGGTGACCACCGTTCGGAAGGATGCGGACGAGTCGACGACGAGCCGCGCGCCCAGGAAGGACAAGGACGCCGAGAAGGACAAGGACGCCGAGAAGGACAAGGACCCGAAGGGCGACAAGGGGAAGCCCGGCAACCCCAAGGACGACCCCACGGATGGCACCGGCGCTGATCAGGGTGGCGGCACCACCGACAACGGCGGGGCGGGCAGCGGCAACGGGGGCGGCAGCGACAACGGCGGCAGCGGCACCACCGACAACGGCGGGGCGGGCAGCGGCAACGGCGGCAGCGGGAACGGCGGCAGCGGCAACGGCAGCGGCAACAGCGACAACGGCGGGGCGGGCAGCGGCGGCGGCAGCAGCAGTAGCGACAACGGCGGCAGCGGTAGCGACGACAACGGCAGCGGGAACGGCGGCAACGGCGGTAGCGGTAGCGGCAGCGGCAGCGACAACGGCGGCAGTTCGAGTGGCGGCCAGGGCGAGGACGGCTGACTCCGCTCCCTGACGCGACGTGGTGATGTACTTCGCCGGTGATTCCCGGTGAGCAGGTGCGGTTCCTCGGCCGGGTAGCCGGGGACGTGCGCCGCACCGCTCGTGCGGTGGGCGCCGCGGCCCCCGGCCGGATCGGGGTCGGGCTGCGCGCTGCGCTGGCGGTCGTGCTGCCGTTGGGGGCCGGCGCCGCGGCCGGCAGGCCCGCGCTCGGTGCCGCCGCCTCGTTCGGGTCCCTGGCCGTGCTCTACGTTCCCTGGTCGCCGTACCGCTACCGGGCCCGGGTCGTGGGGCAGATCGGCGTGGGGCTGGTGTTCGCGGTGCTGGTCGGCTCGCTCGCGGCGGGCCACGGCGCCGTCAGCGCGCTCGTCGCCGGACTGGTGGCCGCCGTGGCCTCGTTCGTCTGCCAGGCTGCCGAGCTGCCACCGCCGCGCGAGCTGATGCCGGTGATGGCGGTGCTGGCCGCGACGGACATGCCGGCCGACGCGGGCGAGGCGGTGACCCGAGCCGGCCTCACCGCGGGAGGTGCGCTCCTCGCCTGGCTCGTGACGATGGCCCCCGCGCTGGCCGGCCGATGGCGGGCGCCGGAGCGAGCGGCCGTGGCCGGGGCGTTGGAGGCGGTGGCGGATCTGCTGGACGCCGTGACATCGCCGCAGGTCGACGCGGTCAGGCACGCCGCGGTCACCGGCGTGCGGCAGGCGCGCACAGCGGTCCGCCAGGCCGTGCTGCCGCCCGGGCACCGGCTGGTCGGGTCGGTTGTCGCGGCGGAGTCGCTGCTGGAGGCGGCGCTGCACGTCGAGGTCGAGGCCACGGCCGCCCTGGATCCGGGATGGGCCGCTGCTGTGCGCGGGCTCGTCCCTGCGGTGCACGGTGACGCGGTGACGGCCACTCGGCTGCCGGACGTGACCGGGACCGTCGGCGCCGCCCTGCTCGCCCGGGCGCTCGACGACGCCCGCAGCGCAGGGGCCTGTGCCGCGCCGTCCCCGGTTCGCGCGATGCCGCCGTGGCCGCGGCTGCACCGGCGGCTCGCCGCCGGGCTGCGCCGCCAGTCGGTCGTGCTGCCCTCCGCGGCGCGCATCGGGATCGCCGTGGCCGTCGGGGTCGGGGTGGGCCGCATCCTGGGGCTGGGCCATGCCTACTGGGTGGGCCTGACCGCCGCCGCGGTGCTGCAGGGCAGCAACCTCGTCGTGACCCGTCGCCGGGTGCTGCACCGGCTGGCCGGCACCGTCGCCGGTGTCGGGCTGACCTTCGCGGTGCTCGGGTGGACCCCGCCGCTGTGGGTGGTCGTGGTCGTGGTCGCGGTCGCGCAGTTCGCCGTCGAGCTGGTCATCGCCACCCACTACGGGCTGGCGGTGACGGCGATCACCGTGCTGGCGCTGGGTCTGTTCCACCTCGGGACGCCCACGGAGGACGTCGGTTCGGCGCTGGTCGCGCGGCTGGTCGACACCGCGATCGGAGCGGCGCTGGCACTGTTGCTGCGGCGCCTGCTGTGGCCGCGCGCGACGCTGGTGCGGCTGCCGCAGCGGCAGGCACGGGTGGTGTCCGCGGTCCGCGCGGTGTTCGCGGCGGCGTGGTCCCCGCATCCGGAGCGGGAGCTGCGGGAGCCGCGGCGCGCGCTGCAGGGCGAACTGGCCGCACTGCGCACGGTGAACGCCGACGCGCTCGCCGACGCGGGCGGAGCGGACGCCGGCTGGCCGGTGTCGGCCGCGGCCGAGGAGCTCGCGTTCCTCGCGTTGTCGCTCCCGGCGCAGCTCCCGGCGCCACCGCCCGCGGTCGCCGGGGCGTTCCTCGACCATCTCGACGATCTCGGAGCGGCGATCATCGGGCCGGCTCGGCCTCCGACCGGCGCACCCGTGCTTCCGGATCACCCCCGGACGGTGGCAGCGGCCGCGGCGCTGACGGCAGCGGTGGCGGAGGCCAGGACGCGGTAGCGATGAGTGGCGGGAGGCGTGGGCGTCGCCCGGCCGGGCTCGTCGATCTTCCTGTGGATGGTGGACGCCGCATGCTCGGG
>JAEUJO010000120.1 GCA_016794615.1 Pseudonocardia sp.
CTAGGGGTAACGGGCGTTCAGCAGGTTGAAGATCGCCGGACGCATCGCCTGAAGCTGGTTGCGATCGACCGCCAACAGCGCGATGCACTCCGCGAAGTTCTCCTCCGCGTTCTTCTTGCCGACGTCGCTGATCGCCGCCGAGCCGGTCGCTGCCTTGGTGAACAACGGCATCACCGCCGGGTCGCGGTCGGCGAGCGCGTGGCCGACCTCGTGGTTGAGGGTGAACTGCCCGGCGGTGAAACCCCCGTGGGCGAGCGCGGTCCCGGAGAAGGCCTTGGCCACCATGTTGATCGTACGGGTGGCCGGGGTGTAGGAGCCCTCCTCGCTGCCGAGCTGCGACGTGCTGCTCCGGTCGAAGCGGGTCCCGTTGATCCGCGCCAGCGTGGCGGCGCCGTGCCGACGCAGGCCCTGCTCAAGCAGTTGGATCTCGGTGCGGCCGTACGCCGTCACGCCCGGCGCTCCGGGCGCCGGCGGGGTCAGCACCAGCGTGAAGCCCTCGGCGGCGAACGCCGTGGCGAAGGCGGCCGCCGTCGTCGCCGTGCCCGGGCCGGGCGCCCGTGCCGCCACGTTGCCGATCCGCTCGATCAACATGTGCGGCCCCTGGGCGAGCTGCAGATGGGTGAACCGGAATACGCCTCCCGGCTGGTTGATCGGTCTGCCGGTGGCCCTGTCGATACGCCCCGGCACGTCGTTGATGGTCACCGTGGACGTGGTCCCGACCGGAAGGCCCGATGGCTGGGCAGTGACCAGCAGGGAGGCCACGTTGACCAGGCCGTCGCGAATGTCTCTCTCCGGGTCCGTCGTCCCCTGTGTGACACCGTCGCCGAAGATGGCCGTCGTGCTCCCGAGGTTGCCGCTCCTCTTGATCCCACCGCTGAAGATCGTGTAGCCCGCGTCCATGGTCGCCTGGTCGCGGCGGCTCGTGTCGAGCTTGAGTGCCGCCCGGGTGCTCGGCTGGATGTCCCCGAAGCGCTGCGGGAGCGGGTCGGGTCGCGGCGTGGGCTTGATCTGGCAGAGCAGGCCCGGGATGCCGAACGCGAGACCCACCGGTGTGCCCGCGCGAACCTGCCCGACCTCGCCGTCGGCGAAGGCGGACGCGCCGCCCGCGGCGGCCTGCCGATCATCGGCCGGTGCCGGCGCGTCGGCAGGCCCCGCCTCCGTCTCCGTCGGGCCGAGGATGGGGCACTCCGGAATGTCGCCCGGGAACAGCTCGTCCAGCCGGCTCATGGTGCCGGGGCCGACGTCCCCGAACTGCGTGAAGCCGAGGTTCTCCTTCGCCTTGAAGTCCCGGACCGCAGCCGCCGTCTTCGCCCCGTAGACCATGTCGGCGCCGGTCGGGCCGACGTCGTGCCCCAGGTCGATCAGAGCCTGCTGGATCCTCGCGGTGGACCGGCTCACGTCACCCTGCGCGAGCCGGGCCCGGTCGTTCAGGCAGGCCTCGAGCCTGGCGTCGCCGACGAAGCGCGGTGAGGTGAGCGTCTTCGCCCCCCGACCGGGAGGCGCGCCCGGCCCCGGAGCGGATTCAGCCGGCTGACGCGGCGACACGCCGTCGAGCCCGGGCTGGTCCGCACGCTGGACCGGCTCCTCGGCGCACGGGCAGCCCGCGTGCGTCTCGCCGCCGCACCGTTGCACCGGCCGATCGGAGATCAGCCGGCTGACGGCCTGGTTGCCGGCCGACGCCTGCAGCCCGAGCAGGCGGTGCACCGGGGCCGCCCGGGCCGGCGTGGCCACCCGGGCACCGCGAGCCGCGTGTGCAGTCGCGCGCTCGTGCGGCATACCGTTTTATACCCGCCGCCTGCCACCGCTCGGAAGGCGGCGAAGGCGACCGAGCGGGCGAAGGCGCCGGACCGCTCGGGCAGCACGGTACGGCGGAGAACCCCCGAGCGGTTCCGGCGGCATGAGGCGCCGTCACCCGTGCACACCTGCCGTCGGGGTGCACGCCTCGGCACCGCGGTGCACACCGCATGAGGTGTGCACGACCAGCCCAGGATGCGCACGACCAACCCCCGGGTGCGCACGACCAGCCCCGGGTGCGCACGACCAGCCCCGGGTGCGCACGACCGACCCCGGGTGCGCACGCCTCGTCGGCCGGGCCGTCGGGGAGGTGGCTCGCCGCGACGGGCCGTCGCCTCCGCTCAGTCGAGGTGGGCGAGCAGGGTCGTCGTGACATCGCGGCACACGCCCGCGCCGTAGTCGAGCTTCCGCGCGATCGGGTATCGGAGCATCACGGCGAGGGTGTAGTGGTCCCAAGCCGCCACGCAGTTGACGTTCCACTCCCCCGTCGCCGAATGCGCCGTCCACCCGTTCTTCACCGCGAACGCCGTCCCGGCGGGCAGCGCCTCGGGAATTCCGAAGGCGTCGTCGGGCTCGACGCTGCGCAGGTCCGTGACGATTTCGTCACCGCCGGGATAACTCGGCGCCTTCTCCAGGACGCAGTCGAGGATCGCGGTGGCGTCGGTCGCGGTGATCTGGGCGTAGGACCAGTACCCGCGCTTCGTCGTGCTGACCACGACGCCGCAGACCGCGTTCAGGTCGCGCAGAACCTGGTCCGCGCCCGCGCGGCGGTAGAGCCGCTCCACGGCCTCGTCGTCGCTGCGCTGGATCGCCGCATCGATGTCGGCGCGGTCGCTCGCCCGGACGCTGCGCCCCCGGTCACTCGCGATGCGCAGGAAGTCGGTGGTGATCCACGCCTTCATGGTCGACTCGGCGTTCGTCCGCTCGGTGCTGCTGTTCGCCGAGCCGATCCGCCGGTCCCCCGCGCTGTCGGCCAGCGACCAGGACAGCCACAGGCCGTCGTCGTGGTCGTGCGGGGTGGTCACACCGGTGTCGAACACGCTGCGCACGACCGGCGGGTCGGTCGTGGCGGTCGCGGTCGGCGTCGCGGGCTGGGAGCCGGGGATCCGGTGCGCGACCCCGAACCCGGTGGCCACCGCGACGATCGCGATGACGACGGCGCCCCCGACGAACGTGAATCTGCGCAGCGACACGCCGGGGACGCTATCCGGCGCCGTCGACGATGGTGCGATCACCCGACGGGGACCGACGCGGCGCTGCTGGGCTCCACTGCGCGCCCCGCGATCGATCCCGCCGGGACGTCAGCGTCGCCCCGGTAGCACTGACGTCCCTGCCGGATCGATGGTGCCGGTAAAGCCGGTGGGATGTTGGTCCCGGACCTTCGTCATCGGTTCCTCGCCAGTGTTGCGGCGTCGGTGAGCGGTGTGCCGACATTGACACCCCACCACCTGCGAGGAGTTCGCGATGCTCTCTGATGCCAGCCGTCCTGTCGTCGAAGCGACACTGCCGGCAGTCGGCGCGAACATCGGGGAGATCGCGAAGCGCTTCTACCCGCACATGTTCGGCGCCCACCCCGAGCTGCTCGACGGCGTCTTCAACCGCGGCAACCAGGCCCGCGGCGAGCAGCAGCAGTCGCTGGCGGGCTCGGTCGCCTCCTTCGCCAGCGCGCTGCTCGAGACCCCGCCACGCACGCCGGAGAGCCTGCTCCGGCGTATCGCGCACAAGCACGCGTCGCTGGGCATCCGCGCCGACCAGTACCAGATCGTGCACGACAACCTGATGTGGGCGATCGTCGACGTCCTCGGTGACGCCGTGACCCCGCAGGTCGCGGCCGCATGGGACGAGGTCTACTGGCTGATGGCGAACGCGCTCATCAACCAGGAGCGCGGCCTCTACAGCGCCCGTGGCGTGCGCCCGGAGACCGTCTGGCGGCCGTGGCAGGTCGTGAGCAAGATCCGCGAGACCGCCGACGTCGTCACCTTCATCGTCCGTCGCATCGACGACCGGCTGGTCAAGACCTCGCTGCCCGGCCAGTACGTCACCGTCAAGGTCCTCATGCCCGACGGCGTGCACCAGCCGCGCCAGTACAGCCTCACCCACGCCGACGACGGCGAGCACCGGCAGTTCTCGGTCAAGCGAGTCGCCGACCCGGGCGACCCGGTTGGCGAGGTGTCCGCCCTGCTGCACGACACCGTCGGCGTCGGGGACGAGTTGACCATGTCGCTGCCCTACGGCGACGTGGTCCTCGACGACTGGCGTCCGGCCGTGTTCTGCAGCGCAGGCATCGGCATCGCCCCGATGGCCGGCATGCTGTCCCATCTCGCCGCCGCCAACTCCGGGCTCCCGATCACGCTGCTGCACGCGGACCTCGACGAGAGCTCGTTCGCCCTGCGCCGCCAGGTGGTGACGGACGTGCTCGCCCTGCGCAACGCGGCGCTGCACGTCTGGTACGAGAAGGGCGCAGTCACGAACGAGCCGCTGGACGGCGTGTACGACGGGCTGATGGATCTGAGGCAGGTCGACCTGCCGGTCGATGCCGGCTACTACCTCTGCGGGCCGCTGCCGTTCATGCAGTCCGTCCGCAGCCACCTGCTCGAGCGCGGGGTGTCGCCGCGCGACATCCAGTACGAGGTGTTCGGCCCCGACCTGTGGCAGGCCGACCTGGACTGACAACGACACGCGGGAGGATGTCGTATTTCACGACGCCTCCCGCGCTCCTCCCGGAGGCTGAGTACGAGCGACATGAACCTGAGGGCCCCCGGCGGCCGTCCGAGGGGCCCGGACGTTCATCTCGCTCGTATTCAGTAGATCAGCCGCGTCGAGTAGGAAAGCACCATGACCCTGGCAGACGACTACCTCGACCTGGACGGCCTCTTCTCCGTCGAGGAGCTGGCCGTGCGCGACCGTGTCCGCGCGTTCGTCGACGAGCGCATTCGCCCGAACATCGCTTCCTGGTACGCCACGGCGAGCTTCCCGCGCGAGCTGGTGAAGGAGATGGCGGCGCTCGGCCTGCTCGGCATGCACCTGCAGGGATACGGCTGCGCCGGCCGCTCGGCCGTCGAGTACGGCCTGGCCGCGATGGAGCTGGAGGCCGGCGACTCGGGCATCCGCACCTTCGTCTCGGTGCAGGGCTCCCTGGCGATGAGCGCGATCTTCAAGTTCGGCTCGGAGGAGCAGAAGCAGCGGTGGCTGCCCGGCATGGCCGCGGGCGAGCTGATCGGCTGCTTCGGCCTCACCGAACCGACCGCCGGGAGCGACCCGGCGAGCATGGCCACCCGTGCCGTGCGGGACGGGGACGGCTGGGTCCTGACCGGCGCCAAGCGCTGGATCGGGCTGGCCTCCATCGCGGACGTCGCGATCATCTGGGCGCAGGCCGACGACGGCATCCGGGGCTTCGTCGTGCCGACGGCGAGCGAGGGATTCACCGCGACGCTCATCGAGCCGAAGCTGTCGATGCGCGCCTCGATCCAGTGCGACATCACCCTGGACGGCATCCGGCTGCCCGTTGACGCGGCCCTGCCCGGGGCCGCCGGGCTCAAAGGCCCGTTCTCCTGCCTCAACGAGGCCCGCTACGGGATCATGTGGGGCGCGATGGGGGCCGCCCGCGACTCCTACGAGGCCGCACTGCGCTATGCCCTGGAGCGCCGCCAGTTCGGTACACCGATCGCGGCGTTCCAGCTCACCCAGCAGAAGCTCGTCGACATGGTGCTGGAGATCCAAAAGGGGATTCTCGTCGCGCTACGGACGGGGCGGCTCAAGGACGCCGGGCAGCTGCGTCCCGAGCAGATCTCGTTCGGCAAGCTCAACAACGTCCGCGAGGCCATCGCGATCTGCCGCGCGGCGCGCACGATCCTCGGCGGCAACGGGGTCACGGTGGAGCACTCGCCGCTGCGGCACGCCGACAACCTCGAGAGCGTCCGCACCTACGAGGGCACGGACGAGGTGCACACGCTGATCATGGGTCGGGCGATCACCGGTATCGCCGCGTTCGGGGGTGCCTGATGACGCCGGCCGAGCTGTCCACGACGGTCTGACCATGGAGAGAACGGTCGTCATCGGCGCCGGCACGATGGGCGCGCGCAGATCACCACGGTCTGCGCCCTCGCCGGCCACGACACGACCGTCACCGGCCTCGCCGACGACGCGCCGGCTACCGAGGTCCGCGACCGCGTGCGTGCGAACCGTTTCCCGCGACCGGGCGAGCGGGTAAGTCTGGGCGGTCACACGGTCATCACGCGCAAGGAGCCGAACGTGGCCTTCCCCGGTCTGCAACACATTGCGATCACCGTCACCGACCTGGACCGCAGCACGCGGTGGTACACCGCGCTCTTCGGTGCCGCACCGGTGCTCGACGAGGACGAGGAGGGCGGCCGGTTCCACCACACCGTCTTCGCCCTGGACGGCGGCATGCTGTTCGGTCTGCACACTCATCAGGGCCGCGAGAGCGGCGACTCGGCGCACGAGGAACGGACCGGCCTGGACCACATCGCGTTCGCCGTCGGCTCGACGAGCGAGCTCCAGCAGTGGGCGTCGAAGCTGGACGAGCTCGGCATCCCGCACGACGGCGTGAAGAAGGCGCACTACGGAAGCGGCGTGTCCTTCCGCGACCCGGACAACATCCCCCTGGAGTTCTTCGCCTTCCCCGGCTGAACGCCGGTCACCGACGCTCCGCCTCCACAGACCGACGACGCGCCGATCACCGACACCGCGCATCCGGCGACTGAGGTGGTGTCCACGACGACGGTCGCGGACACCACCTCACCATGCCCCTCGACCGGACGGTCCTCCCCATCAGTGCGGTGACCACCGACCTCGACCGGGGTGGCGAACCCGCATCCGCAGCGAACGCCCGCACCACGAGTCCGACGACGCGCCGCCAGACCCGGCGAACCCAGGTGCCCACCGTCTGGCTAGCAGCGGCGCCTCACCGTCGCTAGAGCCCCGTCCAGTGACGTTGGTCGGGTTGTCGGTGGATCCAGGCGTCCGTCCGGCAAGGCGGAGGAAGGCCCTCGTACCGGGCGTACTCGGGCCTTCCGACAACGCAGCCGGCAGGCGGTTGGGCTGCCGAGAAACCGGGTGAACGTCGCTGGACGGGGGTATTAGCGTCGTACCCGTTCGCGGGGACGGCTACGTGCGGCCGACTCCCGCCGCTCGCGCTGGGGGTCGGCATGCAGATCGGCATGGTCGGGTTGGGTCGGATGGGCGCCAACATGGTGCACAGGCTGCTGAAGGCCGGGCACAACTGCGTCGTGCACGACCTGTCGGATGACGCCGTGCGTCGGGTCACCGCGGAAGGCGCCCGCGGTGTCGGCTCCCTCGATGAGCTCGTTGCAGGGCTGACCCCGCCGCGTGCCGTCTGGCTGATGCTGCCCGCCGCGGTCA
>JAEUJO010000123.1 GCA_016794615.1 Pseudonocardia sp.
ATTAATATATCAGTCAGTCGAGACTGGTAGGAAACAAGGTGGTGACATGGTCGCACCCACGACCGGCACGGGCGTGCTGAACCGCAGCCTTGCCGAGGTGGACCCGGACGTTCACGCGGCGATCGCCGCGGAGCTGGGCCGCCAGGAGTCGACGCTGGAGATGATCGCCAGCGAGAACTTCGCGCCGCTCGCGGTGATGCAGGCGCAGGGCTCGGTCCTGACCAACAAGTACGCCGAGGGCTACCCGGGGCGGCGCTACTACGGCGGCTGCGAGCACGTCGACGTCGTCGAGCAGCTCGCGGTCGACCGGCTCAACGCGCTGTTCGGCTCGGACTTCGCCAACGTCCAGCCGCACTCGGGCGCGCAGGCCAACGCCGCGGCCATGGCCGCGATGCTGACGCCGGGCGACACGATCCTGGGCCTCGACCTCGCGCACGGCGGGCACCTCACCCACGGCATGAAGCTGAACTTCTCCGGCAAGCTCTACCGGGTCGCCGCCTACCACGTCCGTGAGGACGACCACCGCGTCGACATGGACGAGGTCGAGCGGCTGGCCCGCGAGCACCGGCCCAAGGTGGTCATCGCGGGCTGGTCGGCCTACCCGCGCCACCTCGACTTCGCCGCGTTCCGTCGGATCGCCGACGAGGTCGGCGCCTACCTCATGGTGGACATGGCGCACTTCGCCGGCCTCGTCGCCGCCGGCCTGCACCCGTCGCCGGTGCCGCACGCGCACGTGGTGACGAGCACGACGCACAAGACCCTCGGCGGGCCGCGCGGCGGGTTCATCCTCGCCCGGGGCGCCGAGCCCGCACTGCGCAAGAAGCTGAACTCGGCGGTCTTCCCGGGCCAGCAGGGCGGCCCGCTCGAGCACGTGATCGCGGCCAAGGCCGTGTCGTTCAAGCTCGCCGCGGGCGAGACCTTCCGCGACCGGCAGGAGCGGACGCTGCGCGGTGCGCACCTGCTCGCCGACCGCCTGCTCGCCGACGACGCGCGCCGCGACGGCGTGAACGTGGTGAGCGGTGGCACCGACACCCACCTGGTGCTGGTGGACCTGCGCGCCTCCGAGCTCGACGGCAAGCAGGCGGAGGACCGGCTGCACCGGGTGGGCATCACCGTCAACCGCAACGCGGTGCCGTTCGACCCGCGTCCGCCCATGGTCAGCTCCGGGGTGCGCATCGGCACGCCGGCGCTCGCCGCCCGGGGATTCGGCGACGGCGAGTTCGCCGCGGTCGCGGACGTGATCGCCGCGGCGCTGCGCCCGTCCGCGGACGACGACGCGCTCGACACCCTGCGCGAGCAGGTGGCCGAGCTGGCCGCGCAGTTCCCCCTGTACCCCGCGCTCGTGGAGGACGGTCGATGACCACGGTCGACCGCGCGGTCCCGCCGGGTGCGGACCTGCCCGAGCACGCCGACTTCCTGTGGCGCAACCCGGAGCCGAAGCGCTCCTACGACGTGGTGATCGTCGGCGCCGGCGGGCACGGCCTGGCCACCGCGCACTACCTCGCGAAGAACCACGGCATCCGAGATGTCGCCGTGCTCGAGCGCAGCTGGCTGGGCGGCGGGAACATGTGCCGCAACACGACGATCATCCGGTCCAACTACCTCTGGGACGAGAGCTCGGCGATCTACGAGCACTCCCTGAAGCTGTGGGAGACCCTCGAGGAGGACCTCGGCTACCCGATCCTGTTCAGCCAGCGCGGTGTGCTGAACCTCGCGCACTCGCTGCAGGACGTGCGCGACAGCGTGCGGCGCGTCGAGGCGAACAAGCTCAACGGGATCGACGCCGAGTGGCTCACCCCGGACGAGGTCAAGAAGGTCTGCCCGATCGTCAACACCAGCCAGGAGCTGCGCTACCCCGTGCTCGGTGCGACCTACCAGCCCCGCGCCGGGATCGCCAGGCACGACTACGTCGCCTGGGGGTTCGCCCGCCGGGCCGACGAGGCCGGGATCGACATCATCCAGGACTGTGCCGTCACGGGTTTCCGGACCGCGGGCGACCGGATCACGGGGGTCCGGACCACCCGGGGCGACATCGCGGCCGGCAAGGTCGTGCTGTGCGCCGCCGGCACGACGACGGTGCTCACCGACATGCTCGGGCTGCGCATCCCGGTGCAGAGCCACCCGCTGCAGGCCCTGGTCTCCGAGCTCCTCGAGCCGGTGCACCCGACCGTGGTGATGTCGAACCACGTGCACGTGTACGTGTCGCAGGCCCACAAGGGCGAGCTGGTGATGGGCGCGGGCGTCGACCCGTACAACGGCTACGGCCAGCGGGGCGCCTTCCACGTCATCGAGCGGCAGATGGCCGCCGCCGTCGAGCTGTTCCCGGTCTTCGCCCGGGCGCACCTGCTGCGCAGCTGGGCCGGGGTCGTCGACGTCTGCCCCGACGCGTCGCCCGTCGTCGGGAAGACCCCGTACGAGGGCCTGTACCTCAACTGCGGGTGGGGGACCGGCGGGTTCAAGGCGACACCGGGGCTGGGCTGGAGCCTGGCGCACATGATCGCGAACGACGAGCCGCACCCCTGCATCGCGCCGTTCGGCCTCGACCGCTTCGTCACCGGCGCCCTGATCGACGAGCACGGCGCCGCGGGCGTCGCGCACTGAGCGCGCGAGGAGCGAGACCATGCAGCTCATCACCTGCCCGTACTGCGGGCCGCGTGAGGAAGCCGAGTTCCACTACGGCGGGCAGGCGCACGTGCCGCACCCCGCGGACCCGGGCTCGCTGTCCGACGAGGAGTGGGCGCACCACCTCTTCTTCCGCGACAACCCGCGGGGGCCCTTCGCCGAGCGCTGGGTGCACGCGCTCGGCTGCCGCCGCTGGTTCAACGCGGTGCGCGACACCGTCAGCTACCGCTTCCACCACATCTACCGCCTCGACCAGGCCCGGCCGGAGACACCATGAACGCGCTTCGCCTCCCTGCGGGCGGCCGGATCGACCGCAGCACCACCTACGAGTTCACCTTCAACGGGCAGCGCCTCACCGGCCACCCCGGCGACACGCTCGCCTCCGCGCTGCTCGCCCACGGCATCCACCGGACCGGCACCAGCATCAAGCTCGGGCGCCCGCGGGGGATCGCCGCGGCCTGGGCGGAAGACCCGAACGGGCTGATCCAGATCGAGGAGCCGTTCCCCGAGCCGATGCTGCTCGCCACCACGGTCGAGCTGACCGACGGGCTCACCGCCCGCGGCATCCCCGGCCAGGGCCGGCTCGCCGACGTCCCGGACTCCGCCCGCTACGACGCCCGGCACTCCCACGCCGACCTGCTGGTGATCGGCGCCGGGCCCACCGGCCTGTGCGCCGCGCTGACCGCCGCGCGGGCGGGCGCCCGCGTGGTGCTCGTCGACGAGCAGTCCGAGGCGGGCGGGTACCTGCTCGGCAGCACCGACCGGATCGACGGCGGACCCGCGCTCGACTGGGTCGCGGCCGCCACCGCCGAGCTGGCCGGCTTCGCCGACGTCCTGCACCTGCAGCGCACCACCGCCTTCGGGCACTTCGACGACGGCTTCGTCCTCGCGCTCGAGCGGCGCACCGACCACCTCGGCACACCGACGCATGTCCTCGGTGGAGAAACAGCTCCGCCGCACAAGTCCCGCCAGCGGGTGTGGCGGATCCGGGCCCGGCACGTCCTCGTCGCCGCGGGCGCGCACGAGCGGCCCGTCGTGTTCAGCGACAACGACCGGCCGGGGATCATGCTCGCCGGCGGGGCCCGGACCTATCTGCACCGCTACGGCGTGCTGGCCGGGCGCGATGTCGTCGTCTTCACCACGAACGACAGCGCGTACGCGGCCGCGGTCGACCTCGCCGACGCGGGTGCCCGCGTGCACGCCGTCGTCGACGCCCGCGCCGCAACACCGGCCGCCTGGGTGCAGAAGTGCGTGCGCCGCGGCATCCCGGTGCGGGCCGGCCGGCTCGTGACCGGTACCGAGGGCGTCGAGCGGATCACCGCTGTCGCCGTGGCAGGCGAGCGCATCCCGTGCGACCTCCTGCTGGTGAGCGGCGGGTGGAACCCGGCGGTCCACCTGTTCAGCCAGGCCGGCGGCACGCTCCGCTACGACGGTGGCCTCGGCGCGTTCGTGCCGGGCGAGGAGCGCGACGGTGTGTCCGTCGCCGGTGGCGCGGCCGGTGTCGCCGAGCTGGGCGGTTGCCTGGCCGACGGCCGGCGGGCCGCGGAGGGCGCCCTGGGCGGGCTGGGCTTCGTCCCGGTCGACTCGCCCTCGCCCGTCGCCGAGGCCCACGTGGACGGACAGCCGTCCCTGGTGCTGTGGCGGGTCGCCGACGGCGACCAGCGCACCCAGTTCGTCGACCTGCAGCGCGACGCCACCGTCGCGGACATCGCCTGCGCGATCGGCGCCGGCATGCGGACGGTGGAGCACGTCAAGCGCTACACGACGATCGGCACCGCGCACGACCAGGGCAAGACCTCCGGCGTCCTCGCGTCGGGGATCGCGGCCGAGCTGCTCGGGCGGCCGGTGGGGGAGCTGGGCACCACGACCTTCCGTCCGCCGTACACCCCGGTCGCGTTCGCCGCGCTGGCCGGCCGCGACCGCGGCTCGCTGTTCGACCCCGAGCGCACCACCGCCGTGCATGCCTGGCACGTCGCGCGCGGTGCGGTGTGGGAGGACGTCGGCCAGTGGAAGCGCCCGCGGTACTACCCGCTGCCCGGCGAGGACATGGAGGCCGCGGTCCTGCGGGAGTGCGCGGCGGTGCGCGGCGGCGTCGGCATCCTCGACGGCTCGACCCTCGGCAAGATCGACGTCCAGGGCCCCGACGCCGCCGAGTTCCTGAACCGCCTGTACACCAACATGATCGCCACCCTCAAGGTCGGCTCCGTCCGGTACGGGGTGATGTGCGGCGCCGACGGCATGGTGATCGACGACGGCACCGTGCTCCGGCTGGCCGGCGACCGGTTCCTCGTCTACACCACCACGGGTGGCGCGGCCGCCGTGCTGGAGTGGATGGAGGAGTGGCTGCAGACCGAGTGGCCGGACCTGCGGGTGTACCTCACCTCGGTCACCGAGCAGTGGGCGACGTTCCCGGTCGTCGGCCCGCGCTCCCGGGACGTCATCGGCACGGTCTTCCCCGACGTCGACGTGTCGAACGCCGCGTTCCCGTTCATGACCTGGCGCGACACCGTCCTCGGCAGTAACCGATCCGGACACGACGCGTCCACCCCGCGCTCCGCGCGGGGCGGCCGCCCCGCACCGGATCAGGATGTCCCGGTCCGGCTCGCCCGCGTCAGCTTCTCGGGCGAGCTCGCCTACGAGGTCAACGTCGACTCCTGGTACGCCCGGGCGGTCTGGGAGCGGCTCGTCGCCGCCGGGGAACGGCACGGGATCACCCCGTACGGCACGGAGACCATGCACGTGCTGCGTGCCGAGAAGGCCTACCCGATCGTCGGGCAGGACACCGATGGCACGGTCACACCGCACGACCTCGGCATGTCGTGGGCGGTCTCCAAGAAGAAGCCGTTCTTCGTGGGCAAGCGGTCTTTTCACCGGGCCGACAACCAGCGAGCGGACCGCAAGCAGCTGGTCGCGCTGCTGCCGGTCGACCGCAACCTGTTCCTGCCCGAGGGCTCGCAGGTGATCGAGGGCCCGAGCGTCCCCGAACCGCCGATCCCGATGCTCGGCCACGTCACGTCCAGCTACCGCAGCGCGGCCCTGGAGCGGACCTTCGCGCTCGCGCTGGTCAAGGCCGGCCGCACCCGGATCGGCGAGACCGTGCACGTCCCCGTCGCTGGTGCCCTCGTGCCGGTCGAGGTCGCCGAACCCGTCGTGTTCGACCCGGAAGGAGCCCGCCGTGACGGCTGACCTGCTCGCGCGCAGCGGTCCGTTGCAGAGCTGGACCGATCGCTTCGCCGCGCTGCCCGACACCGTGCAGGTGGTGGCCACGCCGCATGTCGCGATGGCCGACCTGCGCGTCGACCCGGCCGGCCCGGCCGCGGCCGACGTGGCCGGTTTCCTGGGCGTCGACCTGCCCACCGCGCCGTCCACCTACGTCGAGACGGACTCCGTGCGGGTGATCTGGCTCGGGCCCGACGAGTGGCTCGTCACCAGCCCGTTCCGGGCGCCGCGAGCGCTCGAGGCCGGGCTGCGGGACGCCGTCGCCGGCCGCGGGGCCGTGGTCGACGTCTCGGGCCAGCGCACCACGCTGGGGCTGGCCGGTGCGAACGCCCGCGACGTGCTGTCCGGCGGCTGCGCGATCGACCTGCACCCGGCCGTGTTCCGGCGCGGTGCCGCGGCGCAGACCCTGCTCGGGCTCACCGGCGTCGTGCTCGTCGCTCTCGACGACACCGCCACGAGCTACGAGATCCTCGTCCGCTCGTCGTTCGCCCCGTACCTGGCGAGCTGGCTGCTCGACGCAGCCACCGAGCACACCCCCACCTGACGAGCAGGAGACCTCGTGCACGCAGCACGCGTCGTCATCATTGGAGCGGGCGTCGTCGGCACCGACCTGGCCGACGAGCGCACCGCCCGCGGGGCCACCGACGTCAGCGTCGTCGACCAGGGACCGGCGGCAGCTGCCCGCCGGCGGCACGTGCTGATCGACCCGGAGATGGCCCGAATCCGGAGGTGAGAAGTGACCATCAGCGCCTTCGACCTCTTCAAGGTCGGCATCGGTCCGTCGAGCTCGCACACCGTCGGGCCGATGCGGGCCGCGAACACGTTCGTGACCCGGCTGGCCGCCGACGGCCTGCTCGACCGGACCGCGGCCGTGCGGGCCGAGATGTTCGGCTCGCTGGGCGTGACCGGGCACGGGCACGGCACCGTGAAGGCCGTCGTGCTCGGCCTCGAGGGCGAGCAGCCCGATCTCGTGGATCCCGAGGCCGCCGAGCTCCGGGTGACCGCGGTCCGCGAGCACCGGCTGCTCCGCCTCGGCGGTGCGCACACCATCGCCTTCTCGATGGACGGCGACCTCGTCCTGCACCGCCGCAAGCGGCTCCCGTTCCACTCCAACGGCATGCGGTTCACCGCGACCGACCCCGAGGGGCACGTCCTGCTGGCCCGCGAGTACTTCTCCGTCGGCGGCGGGTTCGTCCTCGACGAGGACGAGATCGCGCACGCCGGCCCGGAAGCCGGCGTTGACGCCGCCCCGCGGCCGGTGCCGTACCCGTTCCACAGCGGCGACGAGCTGCTGCGGTGGACCCGCAAGACGGGTCTGACCATCAGCCGGCTGATGCTCGCCAACGAGATGACGCTACGCAGCGAGGAGGAGATCCGGTCCGGTCTGCTGCACATCTGGTCGGTGATGCAGGAGTGCGTGGACCGGGGCGTCCGCACGACGGGTGTGCTGCCCGGCGGGCTCGACGTGCGGCGGCGGGCCGACGCCCTGCGCAGGACCCTCGAGGCGGCTGACGACAAGGACGACCCGCTGCGCGCCATGGAGTGGGTGACCTTGTACGCGCTGGCGGTCAACGAGGAGAACGCGGCGGGCGGCCGGGTGGTCACCGCGCCGACGAACGGGGCGGCCGGGATCGTGCCGGCCGTCCTGCACTACTACCGCGACTTCGTCGACTCCTACTCCGTCGACGGCGTCGTGCGGTTCCTGCTCGCCGCCGCGGCGATCGGGATCCTGTTCAAGGAGAACGCCTCGATCTCCGGGGCGGAGGTGGGCTGCCAGGGTGAGGTCGGGTCGGCCTGCTCCATGGCGGCGGCCGGGCTGGCCGAGGTGCTCGGCGGGACACCGGACCAGGTCGAGAACGCCGCGGAGATCGGTATCGAGCACAACCTCGGGCTGACCTGCGACCCCATCGGGGGGCTGGTGCAGATCCCGTGCATCGAACGCAACGCCGTCGGGTCGATCAAGGCCATCACGGCCGCGCGGATGGCCGTGCGCGGCGATGGCGCACACTTCGTCTCGCTGGACAAGGCGATCAAGACGATGCGCGACACCGGGGCGGACATGAAGGACAAGTACAAGGAGACCGCACGCGGCGGTCTGGCCGTCAACGTGATCGAGTGCTGACCCG